>NZ_CP103807.1:1822500-1883708 GCF_029773605.1 Actinobacillus genomosp. 2 | reverse complement strand
GGAATAAAATGAGTGAAAAAGATTGGTCATAATACCTGAAAATCCTGTGGAAATCTTGTAAATTTTTGCGAAAAAATTACCGCTTATCCGATTGACAGATCCAAAAATTTTAGCTAGCTAATCGGTCATCAATTTTCTGTGTTATAGATCACATATTTTTAACAAATTCCTACCGCTTACTGCTTTTAATATTTATAATAGAAATATTTTTTACATAGTATTAAGGTTTAATCTATGCTTATTTCCGGTCTTTTTGTCGGGCTATTGCTCGGTATCATTTTACAACGTGGACAATTTTGCCTTTCAGGACAACTTCGCCAAGTTGCCTTTAAACGAGATTTTGCTTCGTTTTCACCACTTTTAACCGCTATCTCCGTACAATCTATTGGTTTCTATCTGTTAGAGCAGCAAGGCGTTATTCGTTTTCCAAGCTCACCAATGCCGATTCTTGCTACTCTACTCGGTGCATTTCTATTCGGTATCGGGATGGGAGTCGCTAATCGTTGTGTTTCCGGACAACTATATAGAGCCGGAGAAGGCATGATCGCAGCGATGATCACCTTATTCGTGTTTGCCGTTACTACTGTAGCGACTCAAACCGGCGTATTAAAATTTTGGGTTGCATCGCAACTTGAAACGGAAAGCCAGCTCATTACCTTACCGCAGACTTTAGGTATTTCCAGCCTTTGGTTCATCATTCCGCTTAGCTTAATTGCTGGTTGGGGATTGCAAAAAAGCCGTAAAATTCAACCGCTTATTCCTCGTAAGCCATTCAGTCAATTTTGGTCGCCTCACTTCACGGCAATTTTACTCGGTTTAGTCAGTATTCTAGCTTGGGCATTCAGTGCTGAAACAGGTAGAGAATTTGGGTTGAGCTTTAGTATTTCAGTCGGTCATGCTTTGCAATATTTAACCCTTGGGCAACAGCGTTATTTAAATTGGGGAACTTATCTGATTATCGGGCTGGTACTCGGCTCATTTCTCTCCGCCAAATTATCGGGTAATTTCCGTTGGAAAGCCTTATCGCCGACAGATTTCGGCAAAAGTATCGCCGGCGGTATATTGATGGGTATCGGTGCCGCACTAACTGGCGGTTGTACGATGGCAAATGCGGTAGTCGGTACCGCTTATTTCTCTTGGCAAGGGTGGATTGCAACTATCGTTATGATGTTTGGCGTATGGTGCGTGTTCATTCTTCGCAAAAATCCTTTAAAATCAACTTGTTAGGAGTATTTATGACACTTTTAAAACTCTCCACTTTAGCGGTGGCTCTCGGCTTGCTTGCAGGCTGTAACGAACAAAAAATCGGTGAAATCTCACAAACGGAATTACTGAAACAGAAAGAGAATCCCGAATTTTTAATTATCGATACCCGTGGCGATACTTTTTATAATGGTTTTAAAAGCCAACAAACTGCTCGAGGTGGCCATATTCCGAATGCCATTCAATTTACTGCCGAATGGGTTGAGGCTATTCATCCAGATTATTTTGAAAGTTTTGCGGCGGATAAAGGGATTACCAAAGATAAAACTCTCGTATTCTATGATGATAATCTCGACAATTTAGAGAAAGTGAGTGCTGAATTTGCTGCAAAAGGCTACAAAATTAAGTTATTTAAAGATTTTGTTAAATATACACAAGATCCGACCGCTCCACTCGAAGCATTTCCAAATTATCACTGGCTAGTTTCCGCCCAATGGCTAAAAGACGCATTAGACGGCAAAAAACCAGAAACTGATTCAGGTAAAGAAATTATGGTATTCCACGTTTCTTGGGGTCCGCTTGAACAGGCACAAGGTTATAAACAGCACGTTTCAGGAGCCTATCATTTCGATACTGATTGGATTGAAAATGGTCCGGTATGGAATCTATCCGCACCGGATATAGTTGAGAAAAACTTATTGAAAAACGGTATTACTAAAGATAAAACCGTCGTACTTTATTCGGAAAATCAACTTGCCGCTTTCCGTGTATTATGGGCATTAAAATGGGCGGGTGTGGAAGATGTCAGAATCTTAAACGGTGGCGTAAATGCTTGGATTAATAACGAATTTCCGATTGATATGACAACCCATATTCCAACACCGGCAACAGATTTCGGTACCAAAATTCCGGCTAACCCGCAACTGACCATCGAAACCGCACAACAAGCCTATGCCAAACAAAAAGAAGGGGTAAAACTTGTCAGTATTCGTGCTTGGGACGAACACCTAGGTAAGATCAGCGGATACGATTATATTCCAGGCAAAGGCGAACCTGAAGGAGCAATTTGGGGCTATGCTGGTACGGACTCTTCCAATGTCGCGGACTATTACGATCCGGACGGCTCGTTACGTAATCCAAAAGAGATCTTTGCTTTATGGGAAAAACAAGGCATTAAACCGAATGATCACTTGGCTTTCTATTGTGGAACCGGTTGGCGAGCGGGTATTCCATGGTTTATGACGCAAATGGCTGGATGGAAAAATGCAGTGGTATATGACGGCGGTTGGAATGCGTGGCAAATGGATAATTCACTCCCGACTAAAATACATTCAACGGTAACGAAACCGAATGCCAAGAATTTCTTTGGTGTAACGCCTCGTAGCGGACTTTCTTGTAAGAGCTAATCTCCCGAACTCACAAAATATATAGGCGGTTAAATTTTACAAAAAAATTGTGAATTTTGACCGCTTATTATTTTTTACTACAAGCAATTTTTTGCATTTTCAGCTATAATCGCACCATTTTTCACTCAATATAAACAGATATAAATCGAACAATGAAAGACTCTATTATTAATAAATTAGAAAGCCTGAGCGAACGTCATGAGGAATTGCAAGCCCTATTAGGCGATCCGTCCGTGATTAACGATCAGGATAAATTCCGTGCTTATTCAAAAGAATATTCACAACTTGAAGAAGTGGTGACCACTTTCAATCGTTGGAAAAAATTAAATAACGATATCGAAGAAGCACAAATTCTGCTTGACGATCCGGATATGAAAGATATGGCGGCGGAAGAAATTGCGGAAAATAAAACCGAAATCGAAAATCTGGAACAACACTTACAAATTCTATTACTGCCGAAAGATCCGAATGACGAATACAACGCATTCTTAGAAATTCGTGCCGGTACGGGTGGTGACGAAGCAGGTATTTTCGCCGGAGATTTATATCGTATGTACAGCCGTTATTGTGAAAGCAAACGCTGGAGAATCGAAGAAATGTCTGCTAACGAAAGTGAACAAGGCGGATATAAAGAAATCATCGTTAAAATCAGCGGCGAAGGCGTGTATGGTCAACTTAAATTCGAATCGGGCGGTCACCGTGTACAACGTGTACCGAAAACCGAATCACAAGGTCGTATTCACACCTCGGCGTGTACCGTTGCTGTAATGCCTGAGTTACCAGAATCGGAAATGCCGGAAATCAATCCGGCGGATTTACGTATCGATACTTATCGCTCATCGGGTGCCGGCGGTCAGCACGTTAATACCACCGATTCTGCGGTACGTATTACTCATATTCCGACTGGTATCGTAGTAGAGTGCCAAGACGAACGTTCACAGCACAAAAACAAAGCGAAAGCACTTGCGGTGTTAGCTTCTCGTATTGTTCAAGTAGAGCAAGAACGTCAAGCGGCGGAACAAGCGGATACTCGCCGTAACTTACTTGGCTCAGGTGACCGCTCGGATAAGATTCGTACCTACAACTACCCACAAGGTCGTGTCACCGATCACCGTATCAACTTAACTGTTTACCGCTTAGATGAAGTAATGAACGGTAAAATCGATGAGTTAATTCAGCCGATTATTACCGAATACCAAGCGGATCAATTAGCTGCACTTTCCGAGCAGGCTTAACCTTTATGAGGGCAGTATTTGCCCTCCTCTTTTATTTTATTGATATTTTATTTTTGGAAAGCAGATATGAAAAAAATTATTTTAGCGGCAGCTGTTACCTTAATCGCAGCTTGTTCTAATCAAAATACGCAAACATCAACAGCAGTAGCAACGTCTGAAGCCGTAACATCAAAAAGCTTTATCGGTGATTGGGAATGTCGTATGGACGGCGGAAATATCGCAACCAGCAATAACGTGACTTTAGCGGAAGATGGCAAAGCAACTTATTTGGGCAAAGTGATGTTACCGAATGAAAAACCATTATTCCAATATGATGTAAAACGTAACGGTACTTGGTCTTATGAGAATAAAACGCTTACTTACAAATTTATGGACGGAAATATTAGTCGTTCTCACCGAGCTGAAATTCAACAAGCATTAAAAACGGATAAAACTTTACGTAATACCGAACAAAAATACTACGAAGCGATTACTAATCAGCTAGCAAAAGCAGAACAAAAACCGCTAAATATTGCGATCAGTAATTTTGCAGGCAATGCCTTCAGTATTAAACAAAATGTCGCCGGCACAGATCGTACCGGACTTTGTGTTCACTCAACCAAGTAACCGAATGAACTATACTCAATGGCTTGATCAGGCAATAGCAGCACTTAATGCCAATATTGCCCAAGATCCTTATCTGAATCCTAAAACCGATGCCAATCTACTTTTGCAAGCGGTCACAAAACGCACAAAATCTGCAATTTTTGCATTTGGCGAAACCGAGCTGAAGCAAACAGAATTGACGGAGCTTGAGCAACTATTAACTCGTCGTTTGCAAGGCGAGCCGATGGCATATATTTTAGGTGAAAAAGAATTTTGGTCATTGCCATTGAAAGTTTCGCCGCATACGTTAATTCCTCGTCCGGATACGGAACGTTTGGTTGAAGTCGCTTTGGATTGGGCCTACAAGCGGTTGGAAATTCAGCAAACTTTACGAATCTTAGATCTTGGTACAGGAACCGGTGCTATCGCTTTAGCTTTGGCTTCGGAACTTGGAAGACAATCCGAAATTCTCGGTGTAGATTTTAAAGCGGAAGCGGTTACACTTGCCGAAACCAATCGCCAACATTTAGGTTTTAGCAACGTCAGTTTTTTACAAAGCGATTGGTTCTCTGCTCTTGAAAATCAGCAATTTGATCTTATTGTGAGCAATCCACCTTATATTGATCAACACGATGAAAATCTGAAATATGGCGATGTACGTTTTGAACCGCTCTCTGCTCTTGTTGCTGAGCAGAACGGTTTAAGTGATTTGCAAAAAATTATCCAAAACGCACCGCTTTACTTAGTTGATAACGGTGCATTAATGTTGGAACACGGTTGGCAGCAAGCCCAAGCGGTTCAACAAATTTTCAAACAATATCAATGGGATGAGATCGAATCATTCCAAGATTACGGCGGTAATGACCGCTTAACTAAAGCAGTAAGAAAGGCAAAATAAATGGACGATGTGATTGAAGAACTGTTAAAAGAATTAGATCTGCCGAAAGTTGAAATCAGCCCGAAAGAATTACAGAAATATTTATATCGTGAAATGGTCCGCTTAACGTTATTGGTGGATGATTCACTCAGTGAACCGCAGGTTTTCGGCTTAATGTCGGCGCTAGTAAAAAAAGCACGTTATCAAGTGAATGCGGAATCTGATGCGGAGCGAATCCAGCAATTACTCACATTAGTTTATCAAGAGTGGGGATTCCATTGTCATTATCAGCAATATTTCCATACGGATAATCTGTTACTGAATAAAGTGATTCGTACTCATTCCGGTATGCCAGTTTCGCTGGGGGCAATCGTGCTTTATTTAGCAGCTTCTCTTGATTTACCGATTTATCCGGTCAATTTCCCGACTCAGTTAATTCTGCGTGCCGAAATGAAAGATGAAAAAGGTAAAACAACCGTACGTTTTATTAATCCGTGGGACGGCAGTTTTATGCCATTGGAATTACTCACTAAATGGCTTGAAGGTGAAATCGGTTATGGTACAGAGCTTACCCCTGAATTACTCCGCCAAGCAAAACCTTCAGAATTACTGGAACGAGTAGAAACCGTGTTTAAAATGGCACTCACTCGTGAAGGAAAATATGAAGAAACCTTACGCTTAATCGAATATCGTTTAGTATTCAGCCCGGAAGATCCATATGAAATTCGTGACCGAGGAATGGTGCTAGCCAGTATGGATTGTTTCCAAGCTGCTTATGAAGATCTCAGCTATTTTATCGATCAATGTCCAGAAGATCCTTCTGCGGTGATGCTCAAACTCGAAATGAAAGGTTTAGAGCAAAAGAGTAAAGAAAGTAGATTACATTAATTCCAAATCACTTTTTTGTAGCAAGAACATCAACATAAAAATCCTTTAACTTACTTAAAATCCTTTTGGATTAAGGAAATAGAACATGAACAACAAAATCGTAAAAGTCGGCAATATCGAAGTGGCGAATGACAAGCCGTTTACTTTATTCGGCGGTATGAACGTATTAGAAAGCCGTGATATGGCAATGCGCGTCTGTGAACAATACGTAGAAGTCACCAACAAACTGGGTGTGCCTTATGTATTTAAAGCTTCTTTCGATAAAGCGAACCGTTCGTCAATTCATTCTTACCGTGGTCCGGGTATGGAAGAAGGTTTAAAAATCTTCCAAGAATTAAAAGATACCTTCGGCGTGAGCATTATTACTGACGTACACGAAATTTATCAATGCAAACCGGTAGCGGAAGTGGTGGATATTATCCAGTTACCAGCGTTCTTAGCTCGCCAAACGGATTTAGTCGAAGCAATGGCGCGTACCGGTGCGGTGATTAACGTGAAAAAACCACAATTCTTAAGCCCGGGTCAAATGGGTAATATCGTAGAAAAAATTGCAGAATGTGGTAACGAAAACGTGATTCTTTGCGACCGTGGTACTAACTTCGGCTACGATAATTTAGTGGTGGATATGCTCGGCTTTAACATTATGAAAAAAGTATCAAAAGGCTGTCCGGTCATTTTTGACGTAACTCACTCGTTACAATGTCGTGATCCATTCGGTGCAGCATCCGGTGGTCGCCGTGATCAAGTAACCGAATTGGCTCGTAGCGGTATGGCAATCGGTTTAGCCGGTTTATTCCTTGAAGCACATCCGGATCCGAATAATGCAAAATGTGACGGTCCATCAGCCTTACCGTTATCAAAATTAGAAGCATTCGTTAGCCAAATGAAAGCAATCGATGATTTAGTTAAATCATTCGAAGAAATTGATACGTCAAACTAATGCCTATTACCACGGGGAGTCATCACTTCTCGTGGTAAAAATTTAAGGAGCCTTCCATGACTGTGCTTAATATCGTTTTTCTAGATAAAACCGGTGTACCCACCCACGAAATCCCTCGCCCTTCTTTTCCTCATACTTGGACGGAATACGACAGTACCGATGCTTCACAAACCTTTGAGCGTGCTAAAGATGCCGATATTATCGTCACCAGCAAAGTATTACTCGGCAGAGAATTACTGGCTCAATTACCGAAACTTAAATTAATTGCGATTACCGCCACCGGCACTAATAATGTTGATTTAGTCGCAGCGAAAGAGCTGGGTATTGCAGTAAAAAACGTAACCGGCTATTCCACCACAACCGTGCCGGAACACGTTTTAGGTATGATTTTTGCGTTAAAGCACAGCTTAATTGGTTATCATCGAGACCAAATTACCTCGGATCGTTGGGCGACTTGTGGGCAATTCTGCTATGTCGATCATCCGGTAACCGATATTCGTGGTTCAACCTTAGGTATTTTCGGTAAAGGCAACACCGGTTCGGAAGTGGCTCACTTAGCACAAGCGGTCGGAATGAAGGTCATTTTTGCAGAACACAAAGGTGCAACTGAAATTCGTGAAGGTTATACCGCTTTTGAAGAAGTGTTTACACAAGCGGATATTATTTCATTACATTGTCCGCTCAGCGATTCAACTCAAAACCTGATTAACGCCGAAACCTTAGCATTAATGAAACCGACCGCTTATTTAATTAATACCGGCAGAGGTCCGTTAGTAGATGAAGCGGCATTATTAGCAGCTTTAGAGAACGGCAAGATTGCCGGAGCGGCGTTGGACGTATTAGTCAAAGAACCGCCGGAAAAAGACAATCCGTTAATGCAGGCGGCAAAACGTTTACCGAATTTATTAATTACCCCGCACGTTGCGTGGGCAAGCGATTCGGCAGTTACTACTTTAGTAAATAAAGTGACGCAGAATATGGAAGAATTTGTACTCAACGGAAAATAATATTCCACGAAATAGCCTGATTCCTAAAAGATACAAGCGGTTTAAAATTAGCGAAAATTTGCAAAAAATTCGGTAAATTTGACCGCTTGCTTTTTAAGTATTAGGTATAAATAGCTAACAATATAAACTATGAATTTAACAACTCTTTTTATTGCTTTCCGCTATTGGCGTTCTAAAAGTGCCGATCGCTTCGGGCGCTTAGTCACCAATTTGGCAAGTTTCGGGATCGTGCTTGGCGTAATGGCATTAGTGATCGTGCTGTCGGTAATGAACGGCTTGGAGAATATGCAAAAGCGCAATTTGCTTTCAACACTGCCGCACGCCATTGTGTTGCCACAAGAAGGAAATTTCGATAAAAATCAATCAATTAACTTACCGGCATTTGCAAGTAAAAGCGTAGCGATTAATAAAGCGAATGTAATTATCCAAAGCCAGCAAGGAATCAATGCCGGTCAATTACTCGGTGTTGAAAATGAAAACGATGATCCAATGTTGATTGGTGAAGATGTCAAAGCACTACTGCCACAAGGTGAATTTAATATATTGATCGGTTCACGCCTTGCAAATAAGTTGAATATCGGTACTGGCGAAAAGATCCGCTTGATGATTACCGAAAACAGTCAATATACGCCGATGGGACGTGTACCGGTTCAGCGTTTATTTAACGTGGTTGGGATTTATCACAGCAACAATGAAGCGAGCGAATATACCCTTTTTGCCAACCTTGCCGACGTTGGGCGTTTATTGCGGATAACCGAAGACCAAGTGCAAGGTATGCGTCTATATTTGCAAGATCCGTTCCAAGTTACCGAACTTAGCCAACATTTCGCTGCAAATAACTACCAAATTAGTGACTGGCGAGAACAAAAAGGCGAATTTTTCCAAGCTGTTAGAATGGAAAAAAATATGATGGGTTTATTGATCAGCCTGATCATTATCGTTGCTATTTCCAATATCGTGACTTCACTCAGTCTGATGGTGGTGGACAAACAAGGTGAAATCGCCATCTTACAAACCCAAGGTTTAACTAAACGACAAGTAACACAAATTTTTATTTTCCAAGGTGCGATTGTCGGCGTAATCGGTTCGATTTTGGGTGGCATTATCGGTGCGGTTATCACTCTCAATTTGGATGAGATTGTGGCATTACTCAATCCGAATATTCATCTACCGACACTAATTTCACCAATGCAGGTGACAACCATTATCGTGACTTCGATTGTGTTGTCATTGGTTTGTACCCTTTATCCTGCATACCGAGCGGCAAAAATCGAACCGGCTCAGGCATTGAGATATGAATAATTTCAACCACGGAATACACAGATAACACGGAAAATAAAATGCAATGATTTCTGAGTATTCAGTGTGTTCTGTGGTTTACAAGATAAACCTCGGATTGGGATATAAATACTATTAACTACGGAATACTCGGATAGTACGGAAAAAATTTCTGTGTATTCAGTGTGTTCCGTGGTTCTAAATATTTCCACTTAAATGAAGATAAAAACAATATGACCGAATTATTACGCTGTGAAAATATCAGCAAATTTTATGATGAGGGCAACCAAAAGGTGCAAGTCCTCAAAGACGTTTCATTTTCGATGAATAGCGGTGAATTAGTCGCGATTGTCGGCTCATCCGGTTCAGGCAAAAGCACCCTATTACATACGCTTGGCGGTTTGGATCAACCGAGTGCCGGCGAAGTTTGGATCAAACAACAATCACTACAAAAATTAAGTGCGAATAAACTGGCGCAACTGCGTAACCAAAATCTCGGTTTCGTTTACCAATTCCATCACTTAATGGCAGATTTTACTGCGCTTGAAAACGTGATGATGCCAATGCTAATCGGTAATCAAAACAAAAGCGAAGCTCGAGATCGTGCCGAAAAAATGCTACAAGCGGTCGGATTATCGCACCGAATTACCCACCGCCCTTCAGCACTTTCCGGTGGCGAACGCCAACGTGTAGCGATTGCCCGTGCGTTAGTTAATAATCCGGCACTCGTGTTAGCTGATGAGCCAACCGGTAACCTCGACCAAAAAACCACCGAAAGTATTTTTGATCTGATCAAACAACTGAATGCTGAACAAAATATCGCCTTTTTATTGGTCACTCACGACTTAAATTTAGCAAATAAATTATCTCGCCGCTTCGTGATGCGAGATGGTGTATTAAGTGAGGCAGATTAATGAATACCCCTTTTTTATTAGCTGGCGTTATCAACGAGGCAGACAAAAAAATCGGCTAGTTTCGTTGATCTCACTATTTTCCAGTATTGGGATTGCACTTGGTGTGGCGGTATTAATTATCGGCTTAAGTGCAATGAACGGCTTCGAGCGAGAGTTAAATCAGCGAGTGCTTTCCGTTGTTCCGCACGCTGAACTGTATTCCTACAACGGTAATGAAAACGCCCCGATACAAGCGGGTAAAAAACTGGAAAATCTTGCAAATAGTAATCCGAATGTGACCGCTTCTTCGCCCTTCGTCAGCTTTACCGGCTTGATTGAAAACGGTACGCAACTAAAAATCGCCCAAGTTCGAGGCGTTGATCCGGTTAAGCAAGATAAAGTCAGTTCGCTTAGCCATTATATTCCAAGTGAACAATGGCAAGCGTTCCATCAACAAGGCGGTTTGATTCTTGGTGCCGGTATTGCTAAAGATTTGGAAGTAGCCGCCGGTGATGAAGTGACATTGTTATTGCCGCAACCAACCGAGGACGGCAAATTGTCTCAACCGTTACGTTTCAGTCTACCGGTAACCGGCGTACTGAAACTGGAGGGGCAACTCGACCATAGCTATGCGTTATTACCGATTGAAAAAGCCCAAGAGTTATTGGAATATCAACCAAATGAATATTCGGGTATTGAGTTAGCATTAAAAGCACCGTTTAAAGTACAAGAATTGCAAATGCCGGAACTTGCCAACTTTAATCAACCGCTGTATCTCAACACTTGGATTGAAAAATTCGGTTATATGTATAACGACATTCAGCTAGTGCGTACCGTAATGTATATTGCAATGGTTCTAGTGATTGGTGTGGCATGTTTTAATATTATTTCGACACTAATTATGGCGGTAAAAGATAAGCAAGGCGATATTGCGATTATGCGTACACTCGGTGCGAATAATGGGTTTATCAAACGCATTTTTCTGTGGTACGGCTTACTATCCGGTATGAAAGGAGCGTTGGTCGGGATTATACTCGGCGTGATATTGTCGTTGAATTTAACCGCAATAATTAAAGCGATGGAAGGATTTTTCGGGATCAAACTGTTATCCGATGGCGTTTACTTCGTAGATTTCTTACCAAGTGAACTACACTGGCAAGATGTCGCTTATGTGTTAATCGCCACCGTTGTGTTAAGTCTATTCGCTAGCCTCTATCCAGCAACCCGAGCAGCAAAATTAGAGCCGGCAAAAGTGTTAAGCGGTCATTAATTCTCAGCTTTTTACCAAAATACCAATCTGTATAAAATCAGATTGGTATTTTTTATATCCCTATAATGTGATGTCAGAGTACATAAGTTAAAAATTTCCAAACTCTTTGCAAAACTTTCGCTAAATTTAACCGCTTTGATCTATAATAGGATTAACTGTATAAACAAACATTAATTAAATACGAGGCGGTAATGGATTTTTCTTTATTATTAGACGGTTTAAATGATAAACAGCGAGAGGCTGTCGCTGCTCCATTAGGCAATTATTTAGTCTTGGCCGGAGCCGGCTCCGGTAAAACACGGGTGCTGACCCATCGTATTGCGTGGTTAATCGGTGTAGAAAACGTACCGGAATCGAATATTCTGGCGGTTACTTTTACCAATAAAGCGGCGGCGGAAATGCGTCATCGTATCGAACATACTCTTTCTTCCAGCAGTCATCACCGCCTGTTCGGTATGTGGGTCGGTACATTCCACAGCATTGCTAATCGCTTATTACGCTCGCATTATCTTGACGCTAATCTGCCACAAGATTTCCAAATTATGGATAGCGAAGATCAGCAACGTTTACTTAAACGGTTGTTAAAGTTACACAATATTGATGAGAAACATTTTCCGCCGAAGCACGTAGCGTGGTATATCAGTTCGCAGAAAGATAAAGGCAAACGCCCGAAAGATATTGATCATCATAACGATCCGAATGAAAAGAAATTAGTCCAAATCTACCAAATTTATCAAGATGCCTGTGATCGTGCTGGCTTGTTAGATTTTGCCGAATTATTGATTCGAGCTTATGAGCTATTTAGAGATAAACCGCCGATTTTGCAACGCTATCAACAACGTTTTCAGCAGATTTTGATCGATGAGTTTCAGGATACCAACAATATTCAATATGACTTAATCCGTCTGCTTGCCGGTGAAACCGGTAATGTGATGATTGTCGGCGATGACGACCAATCGATTTACGGCTGGCGTGGTGCACAGGTTGAAAATATTCAGCGTTTCTTGAATGACTACCAAAAAGCGGAAACCATTCGTCTTGAGCAAAACTACCGTTCAACCGGACATATTCTTGCCACCGCCAACGAATTAATTTCCAATAACGAAGACCGTTTAGGTAAGAATTTATGGACAGATCAAGGCGATGGTGATCCGGTTGAAATTTATTGTGCTTTCAATGAATTAGACGAGGCTCGTTTTGTTGCGTCACAAATCAAACAATGGAAAGAAGACGAGGGCGATTTAAACGAATGTGCTGTGTTATACCGCAGTAACAGTCAATCTCGTGTGATTGAAGAAGCGTTAATTCAAGCGAATATTCCTTATCGAATTTACGGCGGTATGCGATTCTTCGAGCGTCAAGAAATCAAAGATGCGTTAGCCTATTTACGTTTAATTGCGAATCGCCAAGATGATGCCGCATTTGAACGTGTGATTAACACGCCGCCAAGGGGAATTGGCGAACGTACGCTAGATACGATCCGTCAAATTACCCGTAATCGCCAAATAACCTTATGGCAATCAATTCAAGTGGCGGTACAGGAAGAACAGTTGTCTGGCAGAGCCGCATCTGCCTTATTACGTTTTGTCGAATTAATTAATGCGCTCGAACAAGAAACCGAACAAATGCCACTGTTTGAACAAACCGATTTTGTGATCAAAAAATCCGGTTTATACGAAATGTATCAGCAAGAAAAAGGTGAAAAAGGCGAAGTTCGTATCGAGAACTTAGAAGAGCTAGTCACCGCTACCAAACAATTCAGTAAACCTGACGAAGCGGAAGAAATGTCGGATCTCACCGCATTTTTAACTCACGCCTCATTAGAAGCCGGTGAAGCACAAGCCTCTCCGCATCAAGATTATGTCGAATTAATGACGCTACATTCAGCAAAAGGCTTAGAATTTCCCCGTGTATTTATGGTCGGTGTGGAAGAAGGCATTTTCCCGAGCGGGATGAGTTTTGACGAAGGTAGACTGCAAGAAGAACGCCGTTTGGCTTATGTCGGTATTACCCGAGCGAAGAAAAAATTAACGATCAGCTATGCCGAACTCAGACGTTTATACGGCAAAGAAGAACGCCATATTGCTTCTCGTTTTATTGCAGAATTGCCCGAACAGCATATTCGAGAAGTGCGTTTGAGAGGCTCTATCAACCGTGCGGCAAGTTTTGCTCAAAGCACACCTTTTGCAAAAAATTCAGCAAAAATGACCGCTTCTTGTTTAGAAGACAATAGCTGGAAAATGGGACAAAAAGTGCAACACGCTAAATTCGGACAAGGCACGATTATCAATGTAGAAGGCAGTGGCGAAGCAACTCGCTTACAAATCGCTTTTGCCGGTAACGGTATTAAATGGTTGATTGCTAAAATGGCGAATCTCGAAAAAGTATAAAGTTTATACTTCAGTTAACTGCTCAATTTAAAATGCCGCAACAATGTTCTATTTGTTGCGGCATTGATTTTATATACGATAACAGTTTACCCCGATCATTCCATTCCACTCGAAATAAATAATGTCATAGGCAAACGCTGTAAAATTGAAAATAAATCACGAAAAATTTTGTGTAAGAATAACAGAGGTAATTTTAGATATAAAAAAAGCACCTTATGGTGCTATCTGCTTTGATATGATGAAATGGAGCGGGAAACGAGGCTCGAACTCGCGACCCCGACCTTGGCAAGGTCGTGCTCTACCAACTGAGCTATTCCCGCATTGAAATTATTTTAAATTTAAATAATTTTGAAGTTTATTATCGAATGGTGCCCGAGGCCAGACTTGAACTGGCACGCCCCGAAAGGCGAGGGATTTTAAATCCCTTGCGTCTACCGATTCCGCCACTCGGGCTTCGATAATTAATTTTATTTTAAGCTTTAAAATGGTGCCCGAGGCCAGACTTGAACTGGCACGCCCCGAAAGGCGAGGGATTTTAAATCCCTTGCGTCTACCGATTCCGCCACTCGGGCACAACCGTTTTAAATCTTAAAATGGAGCGGGAAACGAGGCTCGAACTCGCGACCCCGACCTTGGCAAGGTCGTGCTCTACCAACTGAGCTATTCCCGCATAATTTAAATTTTGTCATTCTAAAATGGTGCCCAAGGCCAGACTTGAACTGGCACGCCCCGAAAGGCGAGGGATTTTAAATCCCTTGCGTCTACCGATTCCGCCACTCGGGCTCATCTTAAAATGGAGCGGGAAACGAGGCTCGAACTCGCGACCCCGACCTTGGCAAGGTCGTGCTCTACCAACTGAGCTATTCCCGCAATAAAAACGCTACGTTATTGCGTAGCGATTTATGTGCGGTATTTTAGGCATTTTTAAAACGTTGTCAAATACAAATTTCAAAAAAAATTTCATTAGGCGAAAATTCAATCCATTTGGCGATTTTTTGCAAGAAAACCGTTTGTTATTCCAAATAGCAATAAAAAAAACAGAATAGTTATTGGAATCTATACATCAATTTTCCTAATAATAATTACACTTTATATTTTTAGGAGAGCTTATGTTAATTTCAGGTCTACTTTGTGGCTTCCTACTTGGTTTCGTTATGCAACGCGGACGATTTTGTATTACTGGAGCATTTCGAGATCTCTATGTCACAAAAAGCAAAAAGATGTTTATTGCACTATTGATTGCGATCAGTGTTCAATCTGTTGGCTTTTTTATTCTTAAAGAAGCCGGTTTTATTAATTTCCAACCAGCTGAAAATTTTGCCCCTATCGCAGTCATAAGCGGTGCATTTTTATTTGGCATTGGCATCATTCTTGCCGGTGGTTGTGCTACCGGAACTTGGTATCGTGCTGGAGAAGGCTTGGTTGGTAGTTGGGTCGCACTCGCAACCTATATGTTATTTAGTGCGATGCTAAGAACCGGTCCGCTAGGTTCATTTAATAGTGAATTACGCAGTATTAATACGGAGCATAAAACCATTTATGAAAGTTTAGGTATTTCACCTTGGTTGTTAGTTATTTTACTCGTAGGAATCACGGCATTTTCAGTTTTCCAGCAACTTCGTAAACCGAAAGCTAAAATTGCAACGCTCAAACCTAAAAAAACAGGGTTAGCCCATATTTTATTTGAAAAACGCTGGGATCCGTTTGTGACGGCAATCCTCATCGGTATTATTGCTATCTTCGCTTGGATTTCTAGTGTACCGACCGGACGTGAATTTGGCTTAGGAATTACTGGTCCATCTGCTAACTTATTACAATTTTTAGTGACTGGTGAAAGTAAATTTATTAACTGGGGTGTATTATTAGTATTAGGTATTTTGCTAGGTTCTTTTATTGCCGCAAAAGGTGCAAATGAATTTAGAGTCAGAGTACCAGACAGTAAAACCGTGATTTATAGTGCTGTAGGCGGCATTCTGATGGGAATCGGTGCAACACTTGCCGGCGGTTGCTCTATCGGTAACGGCTTGGTGGAAACCTCATTTTTCTCATGGCAAGGTTGGGTATCTTTACCTGTAATGATTTTAGGCACTTGGGTTGCCGCTTACTTTACCATTATTAAACCGCGTACCAACGCATAAACAACATATAAGGAATAATATATGCAAGTAAAATTAGAAACTGCCGGCTTAGTTTGCCCTTTTCCGCTTGTAGAAGCCAAAGAAGCAATGGCAAAACTGAATAAAGGTGATGAACTGGTGATTGAATTTGACTGTACTCAAGCTACTGAAGCCATTCCAAACTGGGCAGCGGAAGAAGGTTATGAAGTAACAGATTATGAACAAATTGATGATGCTAAGTGGAGCATCACCGTTATAAAATAGACTTATCCACCTAAATAGCGATGTGAATTTAATCGAATCACATCGCTATTTTTCTTACATAATGAAATTGTACTGATTTATTGAGATTAGCGGTCAAATTTCATCAAACCTTTGCAAAAGTTCTACCAATCTGATTGATTTCCTTTTTTATAGTAGAAAAAAATAACTATCTGTGGTAAAAAATAGGGCCACAATCTCCATTTACATTAAAGGAACACAACAATGTCTTTACAAGCAATTATTGAAGCGGCATTCGAGCGTCGTGCTGAAATTACGCCAAAAACCGTTGATGCAGAAACTCGTGCAGCAATCGAAGAAGTTATCGAAGGTTTAGATAGCGGTAAATATCGTGTAGCAGAAAAAATTGACGGTGAGTGGGTCACTCATCAATGGTTAAAAAAAGCGGTTTTACTTTCATTCCGTATCAATGACAACCAAATCATTGATGGCGCGGAAACCAAATACTACGACAAAGTAGGCTTAAAATTTGCAAATTACACTGAAGAACGTTTTGCACAAGAAGGTTTCCGTGTAGTACCATCTGCAACCGTACGTAAAGGTGCATACATTTCTAAAAACTGCGTATTAATGCCATCTTATGTAAACATCGGTGCATACGTAGGCGAAGGTACCATGGTTGACACTTGGGCAACCGTAGGTTCATGTGCACAAATCGGTAAAAACGTTCACTTATCTGGTGGCGTAGGTATCGGTGGTGTGTTAGAGCCGTTACAAGCAAATCCGACTATTATCGGCGATAACTGCTTTATCGGCGCACGTTCAGAAGTGGTTGAAGGCGTAATCGTTGAAGACGGTTGTGTCATTTCAATGGGTGTATTTATCGGACAATCAACCCGTATTTATGATCGTGAAACCGGCGAAATCCACTACGGTCGTGTACCGGCAGGTTCTGTAGTTGTATCAGGTAGCCTTCCATCAAAAGACGGTAAATACAGCCTATATTGTGCAGTTATCGTGAAAAAAGTTGATGCGAAAACATTAGGTAAAGTGGGTATCAACGAATTACTTCGTACTATCGAAGAATAATTAAATCTTCCCGCCCCCCTCCTTGCAAAAGAGGGGGATTTTTTTACCGCTTGTAAGGAACCTATATGAAAAAAATTCTTCTCCTAAACGGTCCGAATTTAAATATGTTAGGCAAACGTGAGCCGCATATTTACGGCTCTCAAACCTTAGCAGATATTGAACAACACTTACAACAATCGGCACAGGCACAAGGCTACGAATTAGATTACTTTCAAGCAAACGGTGAAGAACCGTTAATTAATCGTATTCACCAAGCATTTCAAAATACTGATTTTATTATCATTAACCCTGGTGCCTTTACTCATACGAGCGTGGCGATTCGTGATGCGTTATTAGCAGTATCTATTCCGTTTATCGAAGTCCATCTTTCAAATGTTCACGCACGTGAGCCTTTTCGCCATCATTCTTATCTAAGTGATGTTGCAAAAGGCGTGATTTGCGGTTTAGGTGCAAAAGGTTATGATTATGCGTTAGACTTTGCCATTTCAGAATTAAACAAAATACAATTAGAAGAGGTAATGAATGGCTAATCCAGTAAAATATGAGTCGCTGATTGTTGTCTGTAATGGTTTAGAACGTTTATTCAGGAATGTGGTGAAAGTACTAAGTTACCCATTCCATGCGGTTTTTCCTAAGCTTCGTTTTACGATTCCAAAATATAGTCCGGCAAAAATTAAGCCGAATCAAAATACCCGAATCACTAAAACTATCTGGCAAACTAATTATTCAAATAAAGTTACCTTGCCTGTCTATGCAAATTATCTGTTCAATCGCTTAATGTCGCTAAGTTACGATTATCGCTATGTCAGTACGGAAGAACGTGAAACCTATATTAAAGCAAATGCTGATGAACGTACCTTTACCGCATACAGTAAATTAACCGATGGTGCGGCACAAGCGGATTTTTGGCGTGTTTTCACGTTATTACAAGAAGGTGGAATTTATATTGATATAGATGGACATTTAGTCTTCCCAATCTCACAAATTATTCAGGAAAATGATCGGGAAGTTTTAATTAAACGCCGTGACAAATATACCAATTTCTTTTTAGCTTGTGAGAAAGATCATCCTATCTTAAAAGCCACGCTGGAGATCATTATCAGCAATATCGAAAATCGCCGAATTGAAGGAGGCGTGTTTGTGATGACCGGTCCTGATACACTAAATACGGCTATTGGTAATCAACAAGTAAATACACGCCGTGATAAAGTAACTTGTGCTCAAGGTACTTTCACTAATGAGTATTTTCAGTATATCGACAAACCCCGTAGTAAATGGAACTACAAAAAGAACGAAGATTTATTAAAATAGATTCGCTTTGTAACTGCTACGATGAGTGGCATATTTTCGATAAATTCACTAATTTTACGAGATTTTATTCGCAAAATTAGCGAAATTCGGGTAATCTAGGTAAGTTATTCACTCTGCACAACATTGTGCAGAGTTTCTCTTTTTTAATTGACTATAAAAACGGAATCTCACTATGGATATTCGCAAAATCAAAAAACTTATCGAATTAGTTGAAGAATCAGGCATCACTGAGTTAGAAGTGTCTGAAGAAGAAGGTACAGTACGTATTAGCCGTGCTCAACCGGTTGCATCAGCGGCAGTTCAATACGTAGCAGCACCTCAAGCAACGACAGTTGCGCCTGCAGCACCTGTTACACAAGCGGCTCCTGCAATTACAGCACCGGCTGCATCAGCAGAAGTAAGCGGTCACGCTGTGCTTTCACCGATGGTAGGTACCTTCTACCGTAGCCCAAGTCCGGATGCAAAAGCATTTATCGAAGTGGGTCAAACCGTAAATGTTGGCGATGCGTTATGTATCGTTGAAGCAATGAAAATGATGAACCGTATTGAATCAGACAAAGCCGGTGTGGTTAAAGCGATTTTAGTAAACGACGGTGAAGCGGTTGAATTCGACCAAAAACTTATCATTATCGAATAATTTATTTAGCACGGAAATAACGGAATACACGGAATTTCATAAGTTGAACAAGCGGTCTATTTTTTTCAAAATTTGTAAAAAAATCAGCAAATTTGACCGCTTATAGCTTCTTCCGAGTGTTCCGTTCTTTCCTTGACAAAAGGGGAAAACTCCAATGTTAGAAAAAGTTGTCATTGCAAACCGCGGCGAAATCGCACTACGTATTTTACGTGCGTGTAAAGAACTTGGTATTAAAACAGTTGCAGTTCATTCAACAGCTGACCGTGAATTAAAGCACGTACTTTTAGCGGATGAAACCATTTGTATCGGCCCGGCTCCTTCAGTAAAAAGTTACTTAAATATCCCAATGATCATTGCCGCTGCAGAAGTGACTAATGCAGATGCAATCCACCCTGGTTACGGTTTCTTATCTGAAAATGCAGATTTTGCCGAACAAGTAGAAAACTCAGGCTTTACCTTTATTGGCCCTACTGCGGATGTAATCCGTTTAATGGGCGATAAAGTATCGGCAATCAATGCGATGAAAAAAGCTGGCGTACCTTGCGTACCAGGTTCTGACGGTCCGGTAGGTAATGATCCGGTTAAAAATAAAGAAATTGCAAAACGTATTGGTTATCCGGTGATTATTAAAGCATCTGGTGGTGGTGGCGGTCGTGGTATGCGTGTGGTATATAACGAGAAAGATCTCGAAGAATCTATCGCAATGACCAAAGCGGAAGCGAAAGCGGCATTTAATAACGATATGGTGTATATGGAAAAATACTTAGAAAATCCACGCCATATTGAAATCCAAGTATTAGCGGATACACACGGTAATGCGGTTTATTTAGCGGAACGTGACTGTTCAATGCAACGCCGTCACCAAAAAGTGGTGGAAGAAGCACCGGCACCGGGTATTACCCCTGAATTACGTAAATTCATCGGTGAACGTTGTGCGAATGCGTGTCGCGAAATCGGCTATCGTGGTGCAGGTACATTTGAATTCTTATTTGAAAACGGCGAATTTTATTTCATCGAAATGAATACTCGTTTACAAGTAGAACATCCGGTAACAGAAATGATCACCGGCGTAGACTTGGTCAAAGAGCAATTACGTGTGGCGGCAGGTCTTCCGATCTCAATCAGACAAGAAGACATTAAAGTAAAAGGTCACGCAATGGAATGTCGTATCAATGCGGAAGATCCAAACACCTTCTTACCTTCACCGGGTAAAATCACACGTTTACACGTGCCGGGCGGTTTAGGCGTACGCTGGGATTCTCACATTTATACCGGTTATAGCGTACCGCCACATTACGATTCAATGATCGGTAAATTGATTACCTTTGCAGAAGATCGTGATATTGCAATCCGTCGTATGCAAAATGCTTTATCAGAAACAATTGTGGAAGGGATTAAAACCAATATTCCATTACACAATCTAATTATGGAAGATGAAAACTTTCGTAAAGGTGGTACGAATATCCACTATCTTGAGAAAAAACTCGGTCTTAAATAAGCAACAAGCGGTAAGATTTACTGAAAATCTTACCGCTTTCTTTTAGCTTTTAAGCCATTGCTGAATGAAATCCGCAATCTGCTCAATATTATTAATATCTAAGCGATTCGCCCGTGCCAGCGGGTAATCCGTCGCAGTCGCAATCGTCCATTCATCTAACTCCGGTAACGGTTTTTCAATTGCTTGGCGATGTAGCTGAATCTTGGCAATCGGTTCGTGTTTAAAGCCTTCCACCAAAATCAAATCTACGGTTTCAGGATCAAATTTTGCAATTAATTGCTGAAAATCGACCGCTTGTGTCGGTGTTTCCGTCATTAATGCCCAACGTTCTTCACACACAATCATTGTTGGATTCGCACCGGCTAAACGTAAGCGATGACTATCTTTACCTGGTTTATCTACTTCGACATTGTGATGCGAATGTTTAATCAGTCCGACTCTAATGTGACAAGCGGTCAATTTGGGAATTAATTTTTCCAACAAGGTGGTTTTACCGGTGCCGCTATAGCCGGTAATACCCAGTAATTTCGGCATAGTTGCAGATGTCAGATTAGCCTTTTCCAAATCGGCAAAGGTATTCATATTTTGAAAAGCCAGCTTTTGTTCAGAGAAATCAACCGCAATACTTTTTTGTGTTTGGAAAAATTGAAATAAGCGGCGATCGCCATTTGCCAGATAATCACGAAGCAGTTCGGCTACGGAACGATGAATCAAGGCAATGGTAGGATGCGCTCGCTCACCGTCATTCACATAAGCAATTTGAGCTTGATTGATTGCCAATGCAACCGAGAGTTTTTTCACTAAATTATTGGGTAAGAGCGGTGTATCACACGGGACGAATAACAGGTATTCGCTGTGAATGTTTTCAAACCCAGATAACATTCCGCTCAAAGGTCCTTGGAAATCGCTCAAACTATCACAATAAAAAGGCAAATTCGGGAATTGTGTTTGATATTCCGCTCGTGAACGATTGATATTTAAATAAATTTGTGCAACTTGTGGAGTAAGACGCTCTACAATATGTGAAATCAGGGGTTTCCCCTGTAATAGTTGTAAGCCTTTTTCTACACCGTTCATACGGCGAGCAAGCCCACCGGATAAAATCACTGCAGTAATTTGATCTATTTGTCGCATTTTATATCCAAGTTTTTTGCAAAAGTGTGGTTAAAAGTATATGATTCCGAACACTTTTCAACAAGGATTTTTAAGGAAGCAAAGTATGAAATGCAAACGTTTAGAAGAATTACTTGAGCTATTAGGTGAACATTGGCGTAAAAACCCGGATTTACATCTGATGGATATTTTACAACAACTTTCGGTTGAAGTCGGTGAGCCTGATAACTATGCCGCATTACGTGATGAAGTGTTAATTTACCAATTAAAAATGCGTAATGCAGATAAACACGAGCCGATTCCTGGTATTAAAAAAGATTATGAAGAAGATTTCAAAACGGCATTATTACGTGCCCGTGGAATTTTAAACGATTAATTGGGTCTAACAGACGCATTTATTTTTTATGTAAGGAACAATAATGAAAAAATTGGCATTAAAATCAGTTTTAGTCGCTCTTTCTGCATTTTTCACCGTAAACTCAACCGCCTTTGCGGCGGATCCGGTTGAAGGTAAAGAATATACTCAAGTCCGCCAAGCTCCGTCAGCACAAAAAGAAGTGGTAGAGTTTTTCTCATTCTACTGCCCACATTGCTATGATTTCGAATTAACTTACAAGATTCCAAGTCAAATTAAACAAGCACTTCCACAAGATGCAAAATTAGTTCAGTATCACGTGAATTTCTTAGGTCGCCAATCTGAGAATTTAACTCGTGCTTGGGCATTAGCAATGGCATTAGGCGTGGAAGATAAAGTGAAAACCGCATTATTCGAAGCAGCACAAAAAGATGCGTTCAAATCAATGGATGATATCAAAGCGGTATTTACTGCAAACGGCGTAAGTGCGGCAGATTTTGATAATGGTATTAACAGCTTTGCGGTAAACGGTTTGGTCAACAAACAAGTACAACTAGCAGAAGATTTTAAAATTCGCGGTGTGCCGGCATTTTTCGTAAATGAACAATACCAAATTAATTTGGAAGGATTCTCTGATTCTCAATCAACTAACGAATTTATCAAACGTTATGTTGAAGCGGTAACTTTCTTAATTAAAAAATAACTCGTTAGTCATCACTAAGAAACCGTCTTTAAAGACGGTTTCTTGCTTTATATACTATACTTATTGAGCGTAATTAATCACTTTAATTACTCTATTTACGCCACTTACATTACGAGCAACTTCCGCTGCCGCATCCGCTTGTGATGGAGAAAGTTTTCCGACTAAGAAAACCTCGCCATTTTCGGTAATGACCTTAACTTCAGTAGATTTTACCTCTGAATTAACTAACAATTTTGATTTAGTTGCGGTAGTAATCCAGCTATCAACAGAGATTTGTCCCACCCCAATTTTTTCACCGGTACGGATTTCATTATAGACTTCAGTAACCCCTTCTGCTCCCGCTGCTAAATTCTTAGCGGTTTCTACTGCAGAATCATTCGGAGCCTGCCCAACCAGTAATACCTTACCGTTATAGGCAACAACATTAATGCGTGTTTCTTCTTTAAGTTGAGCGTCTTTATTGAGATTATAAGCAACACGTTCTTCGAGAACCTCATCATCAACCTGGGTTCCTGCACTACGAGGATCAGTCGCTACTTTTGTCGCTACTGCTGCTGAAGTCACTACTGCCGTTGCAATACAGCCCTGCAAAGATAAAAGGCTTAACGCACATAAACTCATTAAACCGATACGTTTTAAAGTGAGCATAACAATATCCTCTCTATACTAGAAAATTAAGAAAAAAGTAAATGATCGACTAGTTCACACAGTACATTGACACAAAATTGATGTCCTTCAATAACGCGTAACTCGCTATTAGAAGGCATCGAGATCTCAACATCATGCTCATCGAGCAAACCTTGTGTATGATCATTACGGCTACTGGTAAAACTGATAATCTCCAACCCTTCATTTTTGGCTAAATGAATCGCATTTAAA
Organism: Actinobacillus genomosp. 2; assembly: GCF_029773605.1. Classification (GTDB taxonomy): domain Bacteria; phylum Pseudomonadota; class Gammaproteobacteria; order Enterobacterales; family Pasteurellaceae; genus Actinobacillus. The sequence continues at coordinate 1,859,812 of NZ_CP103807.1, read as the reverse complement.
ACCGCTTCTTCATTGCCTGTCGGCGAAAAGTTAATAAATAAATCACCGTGTTTTGCAACTGCTTGTAATTGCTTACGATAAAGATTAGCAAGATCATTATCTTGTACCACGACACCTGCCAATACCCCATCAAATTGTAATAATAAGGCGGCAAAACTTGGCCGGTTCAAATCATACTTGTGCAACAAATGGCTAACTAATAGCTGTGCATTAGTATAAGAACGCCCATGACCGCAAACAATTATTTTATTACCTCTCAGTAAACACGCAACAATACGATTTGCCGCTTCACTTAACGATTTTGGTAATAATTCCGCTGCAGCAATTTGGATCTGAATACTTTCCGTAAACCGATCTCGTATTTTTTCAAGCATACTACGTTACCCTAAAAAATTCTGGATCCAAACTGGCGGATCATTTCCTTCAAATACGACAACATCGAAGCGACAATTTGCCGTATCCAAGCTCTGTTTACGCTGTTGGAACAACCATATATTAGCCGCATCAAGCCATTTTTGCTGTTTATGGTAATCAATACTTTCCAATGCCGAACCAAAACGATTACTTTTACGCTGACGAACCTCAACAAATACCAAAGTATCGCCCTGTTGCATAATCAAGTCTAACTCTCCGCATTTAAATTGCTGATTTGCGGCAACAAACTTTAGCCCGTGCTGCTCTAACAGCTCACGGGCTTTTTGTTCAAAGCTAGCGCCTTGAGCTCGTTTAGTTAGCGTTTTCCACAGCACCATTACGATATTGCAACCAAGACATTCCACGCTCAATATTACAGTTCGGGCTTGCGGTTAAATTCCCTGTCAAACCAGATACGCTATAACCCGGTATTTGACGGAACTCGTTAAATTTATTCGCTAGCGCCCAAGCATCAGAACCCATTGCATATAAACGCATCATTGAGAAATCACTTTCCGCCAATGTTTCCGCTTTCTTATATTCATCCGAACTAGGATCCGCTAATAATGGAATTTCACTAAATTTTACCCCTTCCATTGCGGTTCTAAATTCAATACCGTTATTCGGTGAATTACTGCGAGAAGACGTATAAATATTTAATTGTCCGGCAAGTGTCGAACCGTCAATCCCCTGTTTTAATTCAAGTAACTGCTCTGCCGTACCTAACGCATATAATGCTGCCCCCTGAACGCTACCGGAATTTTGAATGGCAACCACCGCATCTTGCGGTAAATTATAGTAACGCACGTCTGCATCGCCGTTTGTTAATTGTCGCCAACGCTGTGCAAACGCATCTGCCGAACGTTGACCGAAATCATCTTGTGATGCGGCAACAATTGCTCGAGAATAACCGTCACGATATAAACGATCCGCCCCAGCTCTTGCCTCAGCTTCCGGCGATAAACCGTAATAACATACACCCGGAATCGCTTTTACATTCGGCGTTGAATTTAATGCTAAGACATTTACTCCTTTAATTTCAGGACTGACTAACATCTCATCGACACGTGATTTAAGCAATGGTCCAATAATTGTTTGAACCCCTTGTTGTTTCGCTTGCGTTAAAATACTTTCAACCGAGCCGGCATCCGTATCATAAGTTTGAATTGCTGTTGCATCATCGCCCTTTGCATCATCAAAACCTTTCTTGATAATATCGCCTAAAATTTTTGCTTCACCGCTTAACGGTAATAATAATGCTACGCCGTTTAACTGAGTTTGTTGGAAATTAGACACATTTTGTAACTCTGCCGGCATAAAGGAAACTGCACTATGATTTGGATAAAGCTGTTTCCAGTTATTAATTGCTTGTGGCATTTGTGCCGGAGTGGTGACATTTTGGTTATATGCCGCAATTAATGCTAACCAACCGGCAAATTCAATTTCTCCCGGTCCCGGATTTGCCACAGAAAGCGAACCTTTATTTGCATTACGTAATAAAGACCAAATTTGGTCATTGTTCTCTTGACGTAATTTATTATCTGCTAATTTTGTCGTCATTAACGAACGAGCTTTAACCGCCTCTAATACGTCTTTACGATTTTCGGCGATACGTGCTTGAGTTTGATAAAAACGTAATGTTTGCGAACGACTCAGTTGTGCCATGGGGACAAGTTTTAATAAGGAAACTGCTTGTGCCTCATTGCCTTGTAACGCTGCAAGTTGTGCTGCCACTAAGTTATACTCGACTTTCTGAATCTCATTTTTCTGAATTTCAGCCAATGCCGGCGATAGTTCATCAAAGGTATTTTGTGCTTCCGCTGCTTTATTTTCATCAATTAATTTGCGGACTGCTAATAAACGGTAAGTGACCTGATCTTCTTTATCTGTCGCCTTATCCGCTTTATTAATATAAAACTCCGAAGTAGCATAGGCTTCGTCTTTTACTGTTTTAGTTAATGGATTTTCAAAAAGACTTGTACCGGTACAAGCAGAAAGAAAAAGTGCCATTGCTGTTGGGACAAAGACAGTTTTTAGTTTCTGTTTTAAAATAGTCGCCATCGTATTGCTCCTAATAGACTATAATGGGCGTAATAATGTTGAAATCTTACTTATCAAACGAGTGAAAAGCAAATGAAAAACGAACAAAACGGTACTTTGTATATTGTCGCAACACCAATCGGTAATCTTGGAGATATAACTCAACGAGCATTGGATACTTTTACCCAAGTCGATTTAATCGCTGCGGAAGATACTCGTCATAGCGGTTTATTACTTAGCCATTACGGCATCAAAAAACCGTTTTTTGCCTTACATGATCATAATGAACAACAAAAAGCAGCCGTATTGGTCGAAAAACTCCAACAGGGACTGAATATTGCTCTAATTTCAGATGCAGGCACGCCGTTAATTAGCGATCCGGGTTTCCACTTGGTACGCCATTGCCGCCAAGTTGGAATTAAAGTTGTGCCGTTGCCCGGTGCTTGTGCGGCGATTACCGCACTTTGTGCTTCCGGTATTGCCTCTGACCGCTTTTGTTTTGAAGGGTTCTTACCGGCTAAGACAAAATCACGTTGTGATAAATTAGCTGAAGTGGCAAATGAGCCTCGTACACTGATTTTTTACGAATCTACCCACCGCATTTTAGATACGCTTGAAGATATGCAGAAAATGTTGGGGGCGGATCGTTATGTGGTAATGGCACGTGAAATGACCAAAACATGGGAAACCATTTACGGCGATACATTGGAAAATTTAATTACATGGTTAAATGAAGAAAGTAACCGTATTAAAGGTGAGATTGTGTTAGTCGTGGAAGGAAAACCACAACAAGACGATGAAGCATTTTCCGCCCAAGCGGTTAAATTACTCGGTTTACTTTGCCAAGAATTACCGCTGAAAAAAGCGGCGGCAATCGTAGCAGAAACATTCGGCTATAAAAAGAATGCACTTTATCAATACGGTTTAGAACATCTCTCCGATAACTAAAATACAAGCGGTTAAATTTCCTAAAAATTTAACCGCTTATTTGTTAGATTCTCGCTAAATCAAAATTTGCTAAATCAATTTTATCTTCGGTACCATAGAATTTGGCTAACGCTTTACGTAGCGTTTCGGCACGTTTTGGTAAATAACCTCGTTCCGCATAAATTTTTACCTGATCAAAAACTGCTTGTTTAAATGCAGAATTATCTCCTGGATTGCCGGAAAGATTATCTGCACTGGCAAAATAGCGGAATCCGGCGGCAGTTGCTAATACCCATTCAATTGCTTGCGGTTTAACTTCCACCGATTCAAATTCACGCTGACGTTCCGCCGAGCGTCCGTCCGGTTCGTACCAATAACCGAAATCTTCCAATTTACGGCGTTCCGCACCAGCAACCAACCAATGTGAAATTTCATGTAATGCACTACTGTAATACCCATGTGCAAATAAAATTACATTATATGGACGTTCGGATTTCACACCGTCCTCATCTAAAAATGCAGGTAAATAAATCGGGTAGTCTTCGCCTTTTTCTAAGCGAGTATTATATTCTTCAGCGAAACACTCATCGAAAATACGAATTATGTCTTCAATTTTATGATTGTCTTGGTTCATAGCAAATTTATCTGTAATTGAGAAAAAATGGCACAAGCAATTTACTTGTGCTACGAGATTATAACTGATTTAGCCAATTTAAAAATTGATTTGCTTCTAAGAAGCCGGTAACTCTTGATTGTGTCAGCTCATTACCGTTCTCATCAAAGAATAAAATAGTCGGTAATCCTAATACATTAAAGTGTTTCATCAGCTCATCGTTTTGTGGCGAGTTATTGGTCATATCCACTTGCAACACCACCATTTCAGACAGTTTTTGTTGTACGGCATTATCAGTAAAGGTGTATTTTTCAAATTCCTTACACGCTACACACCAATCGGCATACAGATCTAACATCACTTTTTTACCTTGTGAAGCGGTCAATTTTGTTTGTAATTCTGCAAGGGATTGTATGCGTTCAAAGGCTAAGTGGTTGCTTACTTGTGCCGAATGGTTATTCCCCTGATTCCAAACTAGGTTTGCCCAAGGGTAAGCAGACAAGGCAAATACAAAAAACAACACAATTCTGACCACTTGTTTAATTAAGCCTTGAGATGGAATCACGCTAATCAACCAGCCAACAAATACCATCGCCAACGCCGACCACATAAACAGCTCATAATGACTCGGTAAAATACGGCTAAGTAAAAAGACTGGCAATGCTAACATCACAAACCCGAAGGCGGTTTTGACTTTTAATAACCAATCGCCCGATTTCGGTAAAATACGGTTGCCAAATAAGGTAATCAGAATTAACGGAATCCCCATTCCTAAAGCCAATAAATAAAGCGCTAATCCACCGGTGAGCAAATCCCCACTTTGGGCAACATACAATAACGCACCGGATAATGGTGCGGAAGTACAAGGCGAAGCAACTAAACCGGCAATCATCCCCATTACAAAAACGCTACCAAATGCACCGCCTTGCTGTTTTTGGCTCATTGCATTTAATTTTTGCTGCCATGAATTTGGCAAACGGATTTCAAATAAGCCGAACATCGAAGCGGCTAAAATAGTGAATAAAATCGCAAGTGAAATTAGCACCGTAGGACTTTGTAACGCGACTTGGAACGGTAAGCCGATTGCCGCCACCACTAAACCTAATAGCGTGTAAGTAAGTGCCATACCTTGCACATAAGCCAAGCTGAGTAATAACGCTTTGAACGTATTAGGGCGTTGCTTATTACCAATCACAATCGCAGATAACAACGGCAACATTGGTAATACACATGGGGTAAAGGCTAAACCGATACCCAGCACAAAGAACCAGAAAATCGATAGGTGATTATTCGCCAAGTTCTCAGCAAGCTGATCCTGTTCCGCTTTCGGCATATTACCTACCGACTGAGAAACGGTTGAATTTTCACTACTTTTTGCAAAATTTTGTGCGGAATCGGCCGCTTGTTGCCCGTCTAATGCAATGGTGATCGTTTCAGGCGGATAGCAAAAACCTTTGGTACAGCCTTGGTAACGAACTGAAAGCCTACCGTTCGCTTGCGTTGCCGATAAGTTTATCGACAATGTAAGCTGATTACGGAAAATTTCTACATCACCAAAAAATTCATCGTGATAATTTTCTGCGACAGGAAACACCAACGGCTGGATTTCAGCATTTTGCGGTGTGACCTGTATTTCTTTTTTATACAGATAATACCCATCCGCAATTTGCCAATTCAATTCAATTTGTTTATCGGATTTCGGTGTCGCTGAAAAAGTAAAAGCCTCTGCACCATTTAAATATTTCGGTTGATCATTACCGAACAACCCAGCATAAGAGGAAGCTGTGACAGCAATACCAATAAATAAGAAAAAAAGACGTTTTAACATATAAAATTAAATTAATAAAAAGTGCGTTATTGTAATACAAACCAATAAAGTCAGGCAAAAGTCTGATTTCTTACTAAAAATAGCCTTTAGTTTATAAAAAATAAAAACTGACAAAAACTTACCAAAAATATTGAGAAACTCGATTGATAAAGCCATAATAAATTTACGCGTTTTCATTCAAAAGGAGAAAAAAACGATGTATGAAATAGTCTTTTATCGAGATAAACGGGGGCGAGAGCCTGTCAAAGAGTCACTAGTGGGACTGCTAAAACAATCGCACAACGATAACCGTGAAAAATTGCAAAAAATCAGTCATCATTTAAGCATCTTACATTTACACGGTACACGAGCCGGCGAAAATTATATAAAACATTTGGAAGACCGCATTTGGCAGATTCGTCCAATGAGTGATTGTTTATTACTTACTAGTATTATCAGAGGGCAATTTGTCTTATTGCACTATTTAGCAAAATCCCATTATCGTATCCCTAAACGGGAAATCGAACGAGCAAAAAGCAGATTAGCAGACTTACAAGCGAGGATAAAAGATGAGCCCTATTGGTTCTAGTTGGCATTCATTTGAACAACAAGTGTTGAATCCTTTAGACATTGAAGAACAAAATTTCCGCATAAAACTTATTCTTGAAATTATAGAAACCCGTCAAGCACTCGGTATTTCTCAACGCAAGTTAGAAAGTTTAAGCGGCGTAAAGCAATCAATGATTGCCCGAGTAGAAAAAGGATCGTCCAATCCCTCTTTGGCAACACTATTAAAATTACTGGTTCCGCTAGGTAAAACGCTACAAATCGTACCGCTGAATGCAGATAAATAAAAGTAAATGGCAATATTCCACAAAACTAAATGTTTATAAGAATATTGCCATTTTTAAAATGATTTTATACTGCAGTATTTAAAAGATATAAGGTATAAGCGACATAACACGCAAATAAAATCGTACCTTCAACACGGTTAATTCTACCTGGCTGTTTACGGAAACTAAATGCAAATAATAATAGCAATACGGTCAGAGCCAACATCACAAGCATATCTCGTGAAAATACTTCTGCTTCCACTTGCATCGGTTCAATCGTACCGGCAATCCCAACTACCGCTAAGGTATTAAATAAATTTGAACCGACAATATTACCTAACGCTAAATCCGATTCGCCTTTACGAGCAGCAATAATGGATGAAGCCAGTTCCGGTAAAGATGTCCCTACCGCCACAATCGTCAAACCAATCACTAAATCACTCACACCGAAATATTTCGCGACTTCAACCGCACCCCAAACCAATAATTGCGAACTTGCCATTAAGAACAATAAGCCGATAACCACCCAAAAAAGTGCTTTACCGATAGGTAATCTTTCTTCATTTAATGATTCGCTTTGGGCAAGCGTGTCATCTTTACTGCGTACCGCTACCCAGATCGTCCAGCCCATATAAATTGCGAAAATCGCCAATAAAATAACCGCTTCCATTTGGGTTACTTGAGCATCAAACAACATATATACTGACACTAACGTAATTAAAATTAAAATCGGAAGCTCTTTTTTAATCACTTCGGAAGCGACAATAATCGGCTTAATCAATGCCGTTATCCCCAAGATTAACGCAATATTGGTAATATTCGATCCGTAGGCATTACCTAATGCAATACCCGAAGCACCCTTAAGGGCGGAAGAAGCCGACACCAGCATTTCCGGTGCCGAGGTACCGAAGCCGACAATCACAATCCCGATTAATAAAGGCGACATACCAAAATGACGCGCGGAAGAAGCTGCACCTTCAACAAATTTATCCGCACTCCAAACAAGTAAAATTAAGCCAATCACAATGGCCAATGAAGCATATAACATCGTATTTCCTAACAAATAAAAAAGGGCGTATAGTATAGGTCAAAATTTATCAATTCACTATAAGGAATCGACAATGAAAGTAATGAGTTCTGCCATCAAAAACGGCACATTTGAAGATAGATATGGTAAACGAGGTACGCAATTTAGCCCAAACGGTATGCCAAGCTATTCCATTCCATTTGAAATCAATGAGGTACCAGACGGCACAAAATCTTTTGCAGTCGTATTAGAGGATAAAGATGCGATCACCGCCAGCGGTTTTGTGTGGATTCATTGGCTTATTGCCGATTTAACACGGACAAATATCACAGAAAATGAAAGTTTAACCGCAACCGATTTTGTCCAAGGAGCTAACTCTTGGGCAAGTAAACTGGGCAACTTCTCTATTGAAGAAGCCTCAAATTATGGCGGTATGGCACCACCGAATTGCAAGCACCGCTATGAACTTATTGTTTATGCGTTAGACACCAAACTCAATTTAACTTCCGGTTTCCGCTTTAACGATATGCATTTTGCAATGCAAGACCATATTTTAGCGACAGCAAGTGTCATGGGAACTTATGATGTTTAAGTATCAAGCTAATTGCGGGTGCAAGCATCAGATAGACTGCAGCTAGTATGGCAAAACTTTTGAGAACAACGACCGCTTGTTATATTTGACAGCAAGCGGTCGTTTTTTATAAAAATTTTACAAAATCATCATAAAAATAACTTGCATAATTATGCAATAAATCCTACTATTCATTCAGTTATTTGAAATACACAGGATTTTACGCGAATGGCAATTCGTATTCACAACGTCAACTTTTTTTACGGTTCAAGCCAAGCATTATTCGATATCAATTTAGATATTGAAAAAGGCGATACAGTGGTGCTGTTAGGTCCGAGCGGTGCAGGTAAAAGTACCTTGATTCGTACTCTAAACTTAATGGAAATCCCGCAATCCGGCACGCTTGAAATTGCACAACATAAATTCAATCTTTCCGCAAAAACCGATGCGAAAGAAATCGCATTATTACGCCGTGAAGTCGGCATGGTATTTCAACAATATCATTTATGGCCGCATCTAAGCGTTTTACAAAACCTGATTGAAGCGCCAATGAAGGTGCTTGGTTTAGCTAAGGAAGAAGCAATTCAACGTGCTAAAGTACATTTGGATCGTTTACGTTTAGGCGAATTTGCTGATCGTTTTCCATTACAGTTATCCGGTGGTCAGCAACAACGTGTGGCAATTGCCCGTGCGTTAATGATGCAGCCACAAGTCTTACTGTTTGATGAACCGACAGCAGCATTAGATCCGGAAATTACTGCACAAGTGGTTGATATTATTAAAGAATTACAAGGAACTGGTATTACTCAGGTTATCGTTACTCACGAAGTCGGTGTCGCACGTAAAGTGGCAACCAAAGTGGTGTATATGGAAAAAGGCAAAATTATCGAACAAGGCGGAGCGGACTGTTTTGAACATCCGAAAACCGCTCAATTTGAAAATTATCTCTCTCACTCAGAATAAACTTATGCAAGGACACATTATGAAAAAATTATTATTAGCATCAGCGATCGCACTTACTGCATTTTCAGCACAAGCAAAAGACTTAACTTTTGCGATGGAACCAAGCTACCCTCCGTTTGAATTGACTAATGAAAAAGGTGAAATCATTGGCTTTGATGTAGATATTGCCAATGCCATCTGTAAAGAAATCCAAGCAAATTGCTCATTCAAAAGCCAAGCATTTGACGGTTTAGTACAAGCAGTAAAACAAAAACGTATTGATGGTGCAATTTCAGCAATCGATATTACTGAAGCCCGTGCAAAACAAGTGGCATTTACCGATGCTTATTATGATAGTTCGGCAAGTTTTATTGCGGTAAAAGGTAAAGCGGATTTAAACACAGCTAAAAACGTCGGTGTACAAAACGGCACAACTTTCCAACAATATGTTGTAGCAGAAGCGAAACAATATGCACCGAAATCATACGCCTCATTACAAGATGCGGTATTAGACTTAAAAAATGGTCGTATTGATATTATCTTCGGCGATACCGCAGTATTAGCGGATATGTTATCGAAAGAAGCGGAATTAGCATTTGTCGGCGACAAAGTAACCAATAAAAAATATTTCGGTAACGGTTTAGGTATTGCAGTAAACAAATCAAACAGCGAATTAGTTGCCGAGTTAAACAAAGGTTTAGCGGCAATTAAAGCGAACGGTGAATACCAAAAAATTTACGATAAATGGATGACTAAATAATTTTTATGTTTGCAGAATATCTTCCGCTTATTTATAGTGCAACCCTAATGACCTTAGGGTTGGCACTCGCCTCTCTGGTAGTCGGCTTATTACTTTCAATGTTGTTTGTGGTACTTGAAACCAATAAACAACCTTGTGTGAGTAAACCGACTTCTGTTTTTTTAGCCCTATTGCGTGGTTTACCGGAGATTTTAGTCGTTTTACTCATTTTCTTCGGTTCAACCGAATTAGTTGAGAAAATTACCGGCGAATATGTTGAATTTAGTGCATTTAGCTGTGGGGTATTAGCACTTTCTCTTATTTTTTCTGCTTATGCTTCTCAATCTTTGCGTGGTGCAATCCAAGCTGTACCGAAGGGGCAATGGGAAAGTGGTGCGGCATTAGGACTAACTCGTTCATATACTTTTTTAAAAATTATTATGCCGCAGGTTTGGCGACACGCCTTACCAGGGCTAAGTAATCAATGGCTAGTGTTATTAAAAGATACCGCTTTAATCTCATTAATTGGCGTGGACGATTTAATGCGTCAAACCGATTTAATTAATACCAATGAACATCAACCTTTCACTTGGTACGGTTTAGCCGCATTAATTTATTTAGCGATTACCTTAATCAGCCAAGTGATTATTGTTAAACTTGAAAAACGTTTCACTCGCTTTGAAAGAGGGGGTAAATAATGTTTCAAGATTACCTAGCTGTCATTGCACAAGGGATTCCGACCAGCTTAAGCTTAACCGCCGTTTCCTTAATCGTTGCCTTTGTTCTTGCAGTGATTTTGACGTTCTTGCTTTCGATGGAAAACAAGTTAACTAAAGCAATTGTAAACGCCTATTTAACGTTATTTACCGGCACACCGTTATTGGTACAATTCTTTTTGATTTACCACGGACCGGGGCAATTCCAATGGATTGTTGATAGCTTTGCGTGGCAATTCTTATCAGATGCGTGGTTTTGTGCGGCATTAGCGTTAGCGTTAAATAGTGCAGCATATTCAACCCAATTATTCCACGGTGCGGTAAAAGCGATTCCGAAAGGACAATGGGAAACCTGTGCAGCACTTGGTTTAAGCCGTTTGGATACCTTAAAAATCTTAATTCCATACGCATTACGTCGTGCATTACCGTCATATAGCAATGAGATTATTTTAGTATTTAAAGGCACATCGTTAGCTTCAACTATCACGCTTTTAGATATTATGGGTTATGCTCGCCAGCTATACGGTACAGAATACGATGCTCTCACCATTTACGGCATTGCCGGAGCAATTTACTTAGTGATTACCGGTATTATGACAATCCTGTTACGCCGAGTAGAAAACAAAGTATTAGCGTTTGAACGCCCGGCAGTAGAAAAGGCATAAGCATAAATAACGTAGGGGCAGACCAATATGTCCGTCCCTATTATCTAGTGTTCTGCGATAATATGTTTAACCACGAAATATACTAATGAAACAGAAATGCCCCCTAAAAACAATAGCCTTCCCACCTAAATTATTCTATAAACTGTCAAATTTTCCTCATAACGGTTTAATCGGATAAGGCACAGTTCTTCCCTCTCCTGCCTTTATTATTTTTTAAGAAAATTTGGACACTAGTTATTCATTTATTTTAACACTTTGCCTTGCCGTTTTGCCAAATGCTCGTTTATATTCACGGCTGAATTGCGGTAGGCTGTCATAACCTACCTGATAGGCAATTTCAGAAATGGTCTTCGTGCCGGTTTTCAGTAAGCGATGTGCTTGTGCTAAGCGCAGATTCTTTTGATATTGCAACGGGCTCATACCCGTAAGCTGGCGAAAATGTGCATAAAAACCGGAACTGGACATACCGATGCTCGTACTTAATTCTTCTACATTAAACTGCTGGTTATAATTCTGATTCAGCCATTCAACCGCACTTGCTACCCGTTGGGCATTTGAACCTTGTGTGGCAATCTTTCTTAATAATCCTCCTTGTTCGCTGCAAAGTAAGCGATAAATGATTTCTTGTTGTAATAACGGATAGAGAATCGGTATGTCATTTGGTGAATTGTGTAAATCAATTAAACGGCATAAAGCGTCTTCTAAGGCAGGAGAAAGCTGACTGAGCGGTTTTTTGCCTGAAAAATCGGGAAACATATAATCTTGGCTAAGTAAAGTTTCAGTTAATTTCTGAAGTTGCTCTGGTGGCAGGTAAAAGCGTAAATCAATATAAGGCTGTTCCGATGTCGCCTGATAATGCGCAAGGATAGGCATATCTACCGCATAACAATCAAAATCGCCTGCCCTATACTGGTAATGATATTCACCGATTTGCACTTCTTTTGAACCTTGCAATACGACTGAGAAGCCAGATTTTTCAATCTGAATTACATCTCCGCCGGTTTTATTGGTGTGAAAAATATGAAAATCAGGCAGCAATGTTTCAAAAGTATGATGAAATTTTTGAGGGTCAATTAACGGCTTAACTTTTTCGAGCAACTTCATTTTTTATAGAATTGTGCAAAAACTTTGGTGGTTTATGCTAACACTAAAATCAGCAAATTTCTATAATGTAGCCATTCGTAGCCAATAGGGAGGGAATAAAAATGAATCAACAACAAATTGCAAATCTCGTGCAAGCGCAGCGAGATTTTTTTAATAGTAACGCAACGAAACCGTTAGTGTTTCGCAAAGCACAATTACAGTGCTTAAAAGCGATGTTAATTGAAAACGATCAGGCAATTTTAACGGCGCTTTTTAACGACCTAAATAAACCAGAATCGGAAGCCCGTTTAACTGAAATTGATATGCTCGTACATGAGATCGATTTTATGTTAGAAAACTTGGATGAGTTAGCGAAACCAAAATCGGCAGGACAGTCAGCGATTACCGAAATGGTGATGGGTGCAAAAGCGGACGCACAAATTATTTATGAGCCGTATGGTGTGTTTTTAAATATTTCACCGTGGAATTACCCAATACAGCTTTCGATTTCGCCGATTATCGGTGCGATGGCGGCAGGTAATACGATTATCCTAAAACCTTCAGAATTTACCGTACATTCTTCCGCACTTTTGGCTAAATTAGTTGCTGAATATTTCAAGCCGAATTATTTCACTGTGGTGGAAGGTGATGTTGCGGTAAACCAACAGCTACTGACCGAGAAATTCGACTATATTTTCTTTACCGGTAGCGTGCCGGTTGGGAAAATCGTGATGGCGGCGGCGGCAAAATATTTAACGCCGGTAACGCTGGAATTAGGCGGGAAAAGCCCTTGTATCGTGGATGAAACGGCAGATCTAAAATTAGCGGCGGAACGTATTTTATTCGGCAAGGTGTTTAACAGCGGACAAACCTGTATTGCACCGGACTATTTATTGGTGCAAGAGAGCGTAAAAGATCGTTTAGTTGAGGAGATCAGACAGCGTATCAATGCGATCTATCAAGGTAAAAATCCAACCGAGATAGCGGATCATGTCAAAGTGGTTACCCCTCGTCATTATCAACGTTTAAAAGCCTTTTTAAATGACGGACGAGTGTTAGTCGGCGGAGAATACAACGATGAAACCAGCAAATTGGCATTTACTTTAATCGATGAAGTGAATTGGCAAAGCTCGGTAATGCAAGAAGAAATCTTTGGTTCTATTTTCCCGATGTTGACTTTTGAAACGATGAATGAAGCGATTGCTCAAGTGAAAGCAAATGCTAAACCGTTGGCGTTGTATTTATTCACGCAAGACAAAGCAACAGAAGAACAAGTATTAAATGAAGTGTCATTCGGTGGTGGCTGTATTAATGATACCTTTATGCACGTAACACACGCCGGTTTACCTTTTGGTGGTGTGGGGGATAGCGGTATGGGTGGTTATCACGGCGCACATAGTTTCTATGAAATGAGTCATGGAAAAAGCGTGATTAAACGCATTTAAATGATTCTTTACTACTTGTAACAAGTAGACAAAGAAGTATTGTATGAAATAGAAAAACATGGAAAAGCGGTCAAATTTCTCAGATTTTTTGCAAAAAATTGAGGAAATTTGACCGCTTGTTTTTTTAGATTTGTTCAGCGGTATAACCGAGCTTTTCAATCGCTTTGATCATCTGCTCAGTCGATACCTTTTCGTGAGCAATGATTTTAACTTTACGCTCTTTCATATTCGCTTTAGTCGAAACCACACCGTCAATCGCACGTAATTCTTTATTGACTAAATAGACACATAATTGGCAATTCATTTCTTTGATGTAGAAATTTACTTCTTTTTGAGCCTGCTGTTCGGTTGCTACATTGTCACTTTGTAGCGCTTCATTGGCATAACTAAGCGGTGAGATTCCCATCGAAAAAAGCAAAATAAACAGTAATTTTTTCATTCTAATAACCAAGGTAAAACAAATGGATAGCTCAGGAAAAACAAAATAATCGCAAAAGTAATCCAATATAAAATGATCAACGTGCGGCGAGAACAATATTTAGTACAGATAATTTTCTTGGAAAACATCAGTAACCAAAAGCCATAACCGAACGCACCGAGCGAAACAAACAATAACGGTAGCTGTAAATATTCGTATTCGCTAAGGCTAACCAACCACGGCGAAGAAATACCGAATACCAAATAAACCAAAGGTGCTATACAGCAGACCGTTGAGCTTACCGCCGCCAATAATGCGGCGGTAAGCGAAGCGAAAAAGCGGTTATTTGAGTTCTTTTGAGATAAGCTCATAACCAAACTCTTTTGCATCAAATGAATTAAGCGGATCACCACCCACTTCAGCGTATGGATAACCGAAATTATTAATTGGAGTTAATTCCGGTTGTGGATATAAGTCAAAATCACGCGCGTGGTTAAAGCCCATCCAGTTAGCTTCCCAGTTACCGAATAAATATTTTGAAACGGCTTGTGTATCGGCATCATTGACCGCTTTTTTCTCAGTTAAACGCATTTTTGCCACGTCTGCTGAATCAACCGGAACCCAACCGAAACCGGCTAAATAAAACTCGGCACGGCAATGTTGTCCGCTATTTTCATTCGCAATACCGTCTTTTGAACTGCCGAAAGCGGTTTTGGAGAACTTCGACATTTTCGGTGCAGCGCCTAAACGAATACCGAATACTTCTCGTGCCGGAATATCTGAAGCTCGGGCTAGAGCAACAAATACTGAATTAATATCAGTACATTTGCCTCTTAACACACCGGTAGTCAGCATTTTTTCAACATCACCGTCACCGCAACCTAATACAGAATTATCACGTTCCATATTTTCCACAATCCATTTGTGAATCAATTCGGCTTTTTTCAGCGGATTGGTTTCTTTGCCGACAATTTTATCCGCATATTGCTTCACGATACCGTCTGTTTTGATATGGGTAGTCGGTTTGAGATACTCTTGCACATCTACCGAATAAATAATTTTTTCAGGCGGCTGATAGCCATTTAAAGCCCCTGTTGCCATCGGTTCACGATCTTTAGTTTGCACCACTAACTTCACTTTTAATAAACGTTTTTGAGCTTTTTCGTCCCAATTCGCGAATAGCGTTTTTGCACCGTATTGATTATTTTCTGTGATATAGGCTTTGTTATAGTTACCTTCAAATTCAATCGATTTGACATCTTGGTAATCATTATTGAACGGTAATGGTACCCATAAATTGGTTTCGCCTTTTGAGCCTTGCGGCACGACAAGATCGTAAGATTGATTAAATTCGTAGGTGTGGCTGGTGGTGTTATAATTTGGAACTTGGTTAGCGAATGTAGCCGAGCTTGCCAGCAATGTGGCTAAGAGTAGTTTTTTCATAATGAGTCCTTAAATAAACAAACTTGTTATATTTCATTCAGAATGAATGAGACCATTGCATAATAGATCAAAACTTATAAATAAGAAAGCATACAAACAAAAAATAAGCGGTCAAATTTTGCTAATTTTTAGCTTAATTCAACCGCTTGTCATTAGTGTTTTGGCTCATTGGAATAGTGGATTCGCCATAACATTCTAGAATCCAAATTACTAGAAGCTATCATTGTGAGGAATACTGCTGCACCAAAGAAAAATGCCGCGTCACCGACCGAGAAGCTAAGAATTTGTCCTCGTTCTAACAACGACATCATCAACGCCAATACGAATAAATCCAGCATTGACCAACGTCCGACAAAATGCACGTAATGTAATGCTTTCATTTGCCAATGAATCGGGTGTTTCCATTTATAATGAATCGCTAACAACAGATATAAAATTATCGCCACTTTACTGAATGGCACGGCAATACTGGCAATAAAAACGATAGCGGCAACCGTATAGCTGCCTAATCCAATGAAAGTTAGCACGCCCGAAAAAAGCGTATCGGCAGAAACCGAACCTGCTAATCCGGTGGCGGAAATCGGTAACGTATTTGCCGGAATCATCATAATCACACCGGCAACTAAGCTTGCCCATACACGCTGTAATTTTACGCCATCGGGAATCGCTAAATTACTTTCGCAACGAGGACAACGACGGCGACCTTTTAAATCAACAATCGTTTCATCGAAACTATATTCGCAAGTCGGACATAAAGACACTTGCCCTTGATGATTAGCAGTTAACGGATGATATTCAGGATAAAATTCTTCCCACATTCGTTTCGGATCTATCTTGATAAAAAGTAAGGTGGTCAGAATGGTAACAATTAAAAATGCGGTTAAATGTATACTAAAGGTTAGATCAGCATAATCACGAATTTTAAATGCTGCGACCGCAAGTGCAACTAAATAAACATCTAACATCACCCATTCTTGAATTTTAGATAATAATATCAACGTATATCGAGGACGCTGTAATAACAATCGCTGTAAGCGAATGGATAAAATCAATAATGCAAAAGCAATCGGAAAGACTACCGAACAAAGTAACACCATAAAGGCGGTATAAGGATAACCTTCGGTTGCCATTTTCCACACACCTCCCCATACAGTTGCATGAACGGGTACGCCCAGTAAATCAATACTCATTAACGGAAAAGTGAGTGCAAATGGTAATAAAATTAAAATCGCAATCGCAATAATCGCACAACGGCGTAAACTCCAGCTGTTTGCCGGACGTAATACATCATGACAATTCGGGCAAACCGCCGTCTGAAATGGCACATTTGCCGGCACTTTTACAATCGTTTCACATTCAGGACAACGCTGTAAGCTAATCTGATTTATTCTCATCTATTTATCCTATTATCTTCTTCTCTTACTAGTTTAACATTCATTAGCTAAGCGGTCATTTTTCATCTAATTAATGCCATAAGTGAATTGCAAATTTTGCAATATAAAATCCCAATAATATCAATTTACGCAATATTAAATGAGCGTATAATCAATTCCATAACAAAACAACAATGTGTAAACACAACACATAAACACACTCAACATCATACAAATTTTATAAGGAAGCACAAAATGGCTAACTATTTCAGCACATTAAACTTACGTCAAAAATTAGATCAATTAGGTCGCTGTCGTTTTATGGACCGTAGCGAATTTGCAGACGGTTGCAATTTCTTAAAAGGCAAAAAAATCGTTATCGTAGGTTGTGGTGCGCAAGGTTTAAACCAAGGTTTAAATATGCGTGATTCCGGTTTAGATATTAGCTATGCGTTACGTGCAGAAGCAATCGCAGAAAAACGTGCTTCATATACTCGTGCAACCGAAAACGGTTTCAAAGTTGGCACATACCAAGAATTAATTCCAACCGCTGACTTAGTGATCAACCTAACGCCGGATAAACAACACTCAAAAGTAGTTGCAGATGTTGTTCCGTTAATGAAACAAGGTTCTGCATTCGGCTACTCACACGGTTTCAACATTGTTGAAGAAGGTGAGCAAATTCGTAAAGATATTACCGTTGTGATGACTGCACCAAAATGCCCGGGTACAGAAGTACGTGAAGAATATAAACGTGGTTTTGGTGTGCCAACACTTATCGCTGTTCACCCTGAAAATGACCCGAAAGGTGAAGGTATGGCAATCGCAAAAGCGTGGGCATCAGCAACCGGTGGCGACCGTGCAGGCGTATTAGAATCTTCATTCGTGGCAGAAGTTAAATCTGACTTAATGGGCGAACAAACCATCCTTTGCGGTATGTTACAAGCAGGTTCAATCGTATGTTACGACAAATTAGTGGCAGACGGTAAAGACCCAGCATACGCAAGCAAATTAATCCAATATGGTTGGGAAACCATTACCGAAGCGTTAAAACAAGGCGGTATCACCTTAATGATGGATCGCTTATCAAACGCTGCGAAAATCCGTGCTTTTGAATTAAGTGAAGAAATCAAAGTTCAATTAAACGACCTTTACTTAAAACATATGGACGACATCATCAGCGGTGAATTCTCATCAACCATGATGGCAGACTGGGCAAACGGTGATGCAAACTTATTCAAATGGCGTGAAGAAACCGGTAAAACCGCATTCGAAAACTCACCGAAAGCAGACGGCATCAAAATTTCTGAACAAGAATACTTTGATAACGGCGTAGTTATGGTTGCAATGGTGAAAGCAGGTGTAGAAATGGCATTCGATGCAATGGTTGCAAGCGGTATCTACGAAGAATCTGCATACTATGAGTCATTACACGAATTACCGTTAATCGCAAATACCATCGCTCGTAAACGTTTATACGAAATGAACGTAGTAATTTCAGATACGGCAGAATACGGTAACTACTTATTCTCTCACGTTGCAACGCCAATTCTTGCAGAGAAATTAATCCCGATGTTACAAAAAGGTGACTTAGGTGAACCAACACCGGCAGCTGAAATCGACAATGTTTACTTACGTGATATCAACGATGCAATCCGTAATCACCCGGTTGAATTAATCGGTCAAGAATTACGTGGTTATATGACGGATATGAAGCGTATTTCTTCACAAGGTTAATCTTTAAATATAAAGCCCCTTCAAAAGGGGCTTTATATTATCTTTGTATTAATATTAATTGAAGTTACATTCTGCAAAATTATTCTTTAATATAAATAAGAATATATTTTAAGAAAAGCCTATAAACTACGGGCTATTTTTGTAAATCAATATCAACCAAAGTAACGAACAATCTGCTTTTCTTCAAAATAGAGTAAAAATCACACTTTTTTAGTCTTTTTTGAATAAAAAACAACCTTAATTATAGGTTCTATTGTATTTTTCAAATTTTATTTGGTACAATGTTCGTGTAATAAAAGCTATGCTATTTTTATATAGCGATAGAAATAGTTATTATAGCTTTATTCGTTATCCCTTTATTGGGGTTTGTCTTTAATATAGATGACGATAAAATTTAGAGGATCATCAAAATGAAAAAATCATTAGTTGCATTAGCAGTATTATCAGCTGCAACCGTAGCTCAAGCAGCTCCAGAACAAAACACTTTCTACGCTGGTGCCAAAGCAGGTTGGGCATCATTCCACGATGGTATCGAACAATTAGATGCTGCGAAAGATGGTAAATATGGTATCAACAAAAACTCTGTAACTTACGGTGTTTTTGGTGGTTACCAAATCTTAAACCAAAATAATTTTGGTTTAGCTGCTGAATTAGGTTATGACTATTTTGGTCGTGTTCGTGGTACAGAAAAACTAAATGGTAAAAAAGATAAACAAACTTTCCGCCATGCTGCACACGGTACAACTATCGCATTAAAACCTAGCTACGAAGTATTACCTAACTTAGATGTTTACGGTAAAGCAGGTATTGCATTAGTAAATAATTCATATAAAACATTCAACGCTTCACAAGAGAAAGTAAAAACTCGTCGTTTCCAAAGTTCATTACTTTTAGGTGCTGGTGTTGAATACGCAATTCTTCCTGAATTAGCAGCACGTGTTGAATACCAATGGTTAAACAACGCTGGTAAAGCAAGCCAAGCTACATTAAACCGTATGGGTGCGACTGACTACCGTCCAGATATCAGCTCTGTATCTGCAGGTTTATCATACCGTTTCGGTCAAGGTGCAGCACCAGTTGCAGCACCAGCAGTTGAAACTAAAAACTTCGCATTCAGCTCTGATGTATTATTCGCATTCGGTAAATCAAACTTAAAACCGGCTGCAGCAACAGCTTTAGATGCAATGCAAACTGAAATCAACAACGCTGGTTTAGCGAACGCTGCTATCCAAGTTAATGGTTATACAGACCGTATCGGTAAAGAAGCTTCAAACTTAAAACTTTCACAACGTCGTGCTGAAACTGTAGCTAACTACATCGTTTCTAAAGGTACTCCGGCTGCAAACGTAACTGCTGTAGGTTACGGTGAAGCTAACCCAGTAACTGGTGCAACATGTGACGCAGTTAAAGGTCGTAAAGCATTAATCGCTTGCTTAGCACCTGACCGTCGTGTTGAAGTTCAAGTTCAAGGCGCTAAAGAAGTAACTATGTAATTTAGTTAACTTTTTAAAAGTTTAATTTAGTAACCCCCTTACTTCAGTAAGGGGGTTATTTTTTATCCTCAATTAAAACGTTAAACGCTCTTTTTTCCTCATGTTTGTGATACACTTTCTACTCTTTTAATTCACTGATATATAAAAAATGAAATATAGCTTGATCTCTTTCCATACCTTTCATTTGGCGGCAAACGCTAGCAAAATAGTCGAATTTAGCAGTGCTGAACAATTACTTAACGAATGGCAAATCGCTGTTAAAAATCATCAGCCAGTCATCATCTTAGGGCAAGGCTCAAATGTAATTTTTTTAGGCGATTTCGACGGTTGCGTATTGATTAATAAATTAAAAGGGATCGAACATCACGAAGATGATCAGTTCCACTATTTGCATGTGCAAGGCGGCGAAAATTGGCATGAGTTAGTAAAATGGACCTTGGCAAACAATATCGCCGGATTAGAAAATTTAGCCTTAATTCCGGGTGTTGCCGGTTCTGCACCGATTCAAAATATCGGTGCTTACGGGGTGGAATTTGAACGTGTGTGTGATTTTGTTGAAGTGCTGAATTTACGCACCGGCGAAATTTTCCGTTTAACCAAACCAGAGTGCCAATTTGGCTATCGTGAAAGCGTGTTTAAGCACCAATACAAAGACGAATTTGCGATTCTTTCGGTCGGAATCAAATTGGCGAAAGCATGGCAACCGGTATTAAGTTACGGCTCATTAACACAATTTGATCCACAAAGCGTAACGGCTCAACAAGTGTTTGACGAAGTGTGTGCGGTACGTTCGGCAAAATTACCGAATCCGGATGAATTTGGTAATGCCGGTAGCTTCTTCAAAAATCCTGTCATTGAGGCTGCAAAATTTGTACAAATTAAGACCGCTTACCCGAATATTCCAAACTATCCGCAAACAGACGGCACAGTCAAATTAGCGGCAGGTTGGTTGATTGATCAATGTGAATTAAAAGGCTTCCAAATCGGCGGTGCGGCAGTACATGAAAGACAAGCATTGGTACTCATTAATAAGCAATCCGCAACCGGTTCGGATGTAGTAGCATTAGCGAAAGAAGTACGTCGCCGCGTGCGTGAAAAATTTGGAGTTGAACTGCATCCGGAAGTGCGTTTTATGGGTAAAAATGGCGAAGTAAATAGCGAAGAAATCACAAGATAACTAAAGTGATGAGCAAATTAAACCAATCTCAGATCCAAGGCGCATTATTATGCGGACAAGCTATAGTGTTTGATGAAATTGATTCGACCAACGAATATTTGCTCAAACATTATCAAAGCCTGCCACAAGGCTCTGTTTGTTTAGCAGAACAACAAACCGCCGGTAGGGGCAGGCGTGGGCGGACTTGGTATTCACCGCAAAGCGAAAATCTCTATTTTTCAATTTTGTGGCATTACCCGACCGAAGACGCTGCACATATATCCTCTTTGAGTTTGGTGATTTCGCTGATTATTGCCGAAAGTTTGCAAGCACAACAGGTTGAAAATATCCAAATCAAGTGGCCGAATGATATTTACTATTGTGGTAAAAAAATGGGTGGGACTCTGATTGAAACTAAAGTGGATCGTAGCGGAATCCATTTAGTGATCGGTATCGGTTTAAATTTGGGTATGACCCAAGTAGACGCAAATATCGTCACCCAAGCGTGGTCTGATTTATCACATTACCAATTTGATCGTAATACGCTTGTTTGTCGACTGGCTTATGAATTACAAAAAAATCTCAAAATTTATCCGCTTGTCGGCTTTGACCACTACGCAGAGCGTTGGCAAATGTTTGATATTTTTCGAGATCAAGCAGTAAAACTGGTAACTGAAGGCAACGAAATTCACGGTATTTCACGTGGTATTAACCGACATGGCGAATTACTACTTGATCAAAATGGTGTGATTACACCATTTGGGATTGGGGAAATGTCGTTAAGAGCGGAATAAATTCCTAGCCTAATCCGCTCTTCTCAGATAAGCCATTAAATCATAAATTCAATCAATTCATTTTGTACAAAGAAATTGAGTAATAATGGTTGGAAATAGACTTCATCACCCACAGCAAATTGTTCTTGTCTGAATTGAGCATAACTGACGGATATTTCTATCGGTTCGTGATTTTTATGTAACACTTCTAAAAATACCGTAGGACCTGCGGTATGCACTCGGGAGATAATGCCTTTCAACGAATTTTCTTTATGCATTTTACTAATGGCGATTTCGTGCGGACGTACATACACCACCACATCATCGGCGGCATAACATTGCTCAATCGGCTTGTTAAACGTATCAATATGTAATACACCGGCTAAAATATAACCGTGTAAAATATTCACATCCCCTAGAAAATTTGCCACAAACGCACTTTTGGGCTGTTTATAAACCTGTTCCGGCGTTCCAATTTGTTCAATTTGCCCTTTATTCATCAAAATAATCTTATCCGATACTTCCAATGCCTCATCTTGATCATGAGTGACAAAAATACTGGTGAGATTAATCTCATGATGAAAATCACGTAGCCAACGACGCAAATCTTTACGCACTTTCGCATCTAAAGCACCGAATGGTTCGTCTAACAATAACACTTTCGGTTCAGTCGCAATGGCTCTTGCCAAGGCAACTCGCTGACGCTGACCACCGGAAAGCTGATCGGGATAGCGTCCGCCAATATGTTCTAGCTGAATCAGCTCCAAAAGATGTTTAACTTTTGCTTGAATTTCAGCCTCCGACAAACGTTCTTGTTTCGGCTTCATTCGCAAACCAAAGGCAATATTATCGGCAATTGTCATATGACGAAACAGAGCGTAATGTTGAAACACAAAGCCGATATCCCGTTCTTTTGCTGAAAGTCGGGTTACATCACAATCATCAAACAAAATTTGACCGCTTGTTGCGGTTTCCAGCCCGGCAATAATACGTAGTAAGGTTGTTTTCCCACAGCCTGAAGGTCCGAGTAAAGCAGTTAATTCGCCGTTTTGAATGGTAAAATCAATATTATTGAGTGCTTGGAATTGATTGAATGTTTTATTAATTTGTTTAACGCTAATTGCCATATCTGCCCCACTATCGTGCTAACTTCGCTTCCGTCCATTGACGAAGAAATAATAAAATTAAAGATAAACCGAGTAATAAAATCGCAACCGAAAATGCCGCCACGATATTGTATTCGTTATATAAAATCTCAATTTGTAGCGGTAAGGTATTGGTTAATCCGCGAATATGTCCAGATACTACCGAAACCGCCCCAAATTCGCCTAACGCACGGGCGGTACAAAGCACCACACCGTGTAATAATGCCCATTTGATATTCGGTAAAGTAACGTGATAGAAAATTTGCCAGCCGTTTGCACCTAATACTGCCGCCGCTTCTTCTTCGGTTGTGCCTTGTGCTTCCATAATTGGAATCAGTTCTCGTGCGACAAAAGGGACAGAAACAAATAATGTGGCTAAAATAATGCCCGGAATCGCATAAACAATTTGAAAATCGACCGCTTGTAAGTACGGATACAGCCAACTTTGTGCGCCGAATAACAATACGTAAATCAGTCCTGCCACCACCGGTGAAATCGAAAAAGGTAGATCAATGAGCGTTAATAAAAATTGTCTGCCTTTAAATTGATATTTAGTTACCGCCCAAGCTGCGGCAATCCCGAAAATCACATTAAGCGGTACGGCAATCGCAGCAGCTAATAAAGTCAGTTTTAGGGCAGCAAGCGTATCTTGTTCGCCAATAGCTGCAAGGAAAAAATCTAGCCCTTTAGCCAAACCTTGTGAGATGACAACTAATAACGGTAACAGTAAGAAAACAATGAATAAGATCATCGCTATACCAATCAAGAGCGTTTCGGCAAGCGGTCGTTTTTTACGTAAGTTTTGCATATTTCTTTCCTTTTTATTTTGCTGTCCGCTTAGCAAAGTAACGCTGAATCAGGTTGATCACAAAAATCAGTACAAATGAGATGATCAGCATTAATGCACCAATAGTTGCCGCACCGATATAATCGTATTGATCGAGCTTAGACATAATTACCAACGGTAGAATTTCAGTTCTAAACGGTAAGTTACCGGAAATAAATACCACCGAACCATATTCTCCGATGCCCCGTGCAAAAGCGAGGGTAAAACCAGTAATCCAAGCCGGTAAAATTGCCGGAAAAATCACATAGCGAAAGGTTTGAAAAGCATTTGCTCCTAAAATTGAGGCTGCTTCTTCGACATCTTTCGGTAAATCCTCCAACACCGGTTGTAGCGTACGAACGACAAAAGGTAAGGTCACAAATAATAACGCTAAGGTAATACCTAATGAGCTATACGCAATTTTGATTTCAAAAAATTGCCCGATAATACCGTTGCGAGCGTAAATCGCCGTAAGAGCAATACCTGCTACCGCTGTTGGTAAGGCAAACGGCATATCAATAAAGGTATCCATCAAACGCTTGCCCCAAAACTGATAGCGAACTAACACCCAAGCAAGCAATAAACCGATAAAACTATTGATGAGTGCGGCACTTAGTGCGGTTTTAAAAGATAAACCTAGTGCAAGTAGCAACTGCTTACTGCTAATCAGTTTAAGAAATTGTTCGGCTGAAATTTGAGCGGAAAAGATAAATAGACCAGCTAACGGAATCAGTACGACAAGACTTAAAAAGGTCAGCGTGTAGCCTAACGAAAGATTAAAACCTGGAATAATTCGAGTTTGCTGCATAACATTTCCTTAGCCTATTTATTGATAAATTTTTTCTAAAATTTGATCGAAGATCGCACTGTCATCAAAAAATTTCGGCTGAATCAATTCCCAACCGCCACCAAAAATCTCGTGCATTTTTAACAGAGTCAAATCAGGAAATTGTTGGCGAAATTCCGCTAAAATTTGACCGCTTGCAGGGCGATAATAATGTTTGGCAATCAGGCGTTGTGCTGCCTCACTATACAAATAGTTCAGATAAGCCTCCGCCTGTTTACGAGTGCCTTTTTTATCTACCACTTTATCCACCACAGCAACCGGCGGTTCAGCAGCAATCGAAACTTTTGGGGTGACTATTTCAAATTGCTCACCGCCTTCTTCCTGTAAAGCGAGATAAGCCTCATTTTCCCAAGCAAGTAAGACATCACCTAAGCCTCGTTGGATAAAGCTCATAGTAGCCCCTCTTGCTCCGGTATCTAATACCGGTACTTGCTTATACAACTGACTTACAAAATCTAATGCCTGCTGTTCTGTACCAAAATGCTGTTTTGCATACGCCCAAGCAGCCAAAAAATTCCACCTTGCTCCACCGGAAGTTTTCGGATTTGGAGTAATCACTTCAATACTCGGATCTCGCACTAAATCCTGCCAGTCATAGATCCGTTTTGGATTCCCTTTACGCACTAAAAACACAATAGTTGAATAATACGGTAAGCTACGTTCCGCCAAACGTTGTTGCCAATTTGGATCAATAAGATCTTGATATTTGTTCAACGCATCAATATCGCCAGCTAATGCCAAGCTGACAATATCCGCTTGTAAACCATCTATCACTGCCCGAGCCTGTTTACCGGATCCGCCATGTGATGTTTTTATCGTGATCTGTTCACCGCTTTGCTGTTGCCAATAGTCAGCAAACAGGCGGTTATATTCTTTGTATAGCTCACGGGTCGGATCATAAGAAATGTTTAATAACTCAACCGCATAAGTCTGTGCTGACAGCATTAAACAAGCGGTTAAAAAGTAGAATTTTTTTACAATCATCATATAAATCCTCATATTGATTAAAAATCTAACCGCTCAAGTCGCTTTAACAAAGAACCGAAACTTTATTGATATAACCATATGGAATAAAAATAGTAAAAAACATCACAAATTGCTTATTTTAAAACAAAAGACCTTAGATCAAGCCTTTAAAACTGCGATTTATTCCAAAAGACTATAATCTATATCCTGTTATTATTTTTCAGAATAACAAATTTCTCTTATAACTTAATGCAACAAATCGTGGCTTGTTTTAAGCGAGTGGAGAAAAAATGAATTACTTACCAATTTTTGTAGATTTAAAAAACCGATCGGTATTGGTCGTTGGTGGCGGACATGTTGCTGTGCGTAAGATCGATGCATTATTAAAAGCCGGTGCATCAGTCAAAGTGGTGGCGGACAAACTCCATTCATCACTGCAATCATTAACGGATGAGGGAAAAGTGGAATGGATTGCGAAAACATTTGAAGCGAGTCAAGTTACCTCTAGCTATTTAGTGATTGCAGCAACCGATGACAATACGTTAAATCAACTTGTGTTTGAAACCGCTGAAAGCCAACAACGTTTAGTCAATGTGGTGGATGACCAACCTCGTTGTAGTTATATTTTTCCTTCAATTATCGACCGTTCTCCGGTGCAAATTGCGATTTCAAGCGGCGGTGCAGCACCAGTATTAATTCGTTTGTTACGTGAAAAACTAGAAGCGTTAATTCCACATAATTTAGGTGCAATGGCAGATATTGCGACTCGTTGGCGTAGTGCGGTCAAAACCCAATTCCCACAATTAACCCAACGTCGCCGTTTTTGGGAAAAATTATTTACCCATCAAAGTTTTCAGCGTCTGACTGAAAATCATCAAATCGAACAAGCGGAAGCGGTATTGGAAGCGGAATTACATAACAATAATCCGGTTTTAGGCGAAGTTTCGTTAGTTGGTGCGGGGCCGGGCGATGCCGGATTACTCACCTTAAAAGGTTTACAAACGATTCAACAGGCGGATGTGGTGTTATATGACGCTCTAGTTTCCGAGGCGATTTTAGAATTGGTTCGCCGTGATGCGGATAAAGTGTTTGTCGGTAAACGAGCCGGTAAACACAGCGTCAAACAAGAAGATACTAATCAGTTACTGGTGAAATATGCCAAACAAGGCAAACGTGTAGTGCGTTTGAAAGGCGGCGATCCGTTTGTATTCGGGCGTGGCGGCGAAGAATTGGAAGTGCTTAAAGCAGAAAATATTCCGTTTAGTGTCGTACCGGGCATTACTGCCGCACTAGGAGCAACCGCTTATGCTGGGATTCCGCTCACCCATCGAGATCACGCACAGACTGCAATGTTTATTACCGGTCATTTGAAGCCAGACGGTAGTCAACTTAAATGGGAAACGCTTGCCCAAGGCAATCAAACATTAGTGGTTTATATGGGGATGATTAAAGCTGCCGAGTTATCCATAGAATTACAAAAACACGGTAAACCGTCCGATACACCAGTGGCAATTATCAGTAACGGTACGTTGCCAAATCAGCAAGTACAAACCGGCGTATTAAGTGAATTGGCAGAACTTGCCGAAAATGCCCCAACACCGGCATTGATTGTGATTGGCGAAGTGGTCAAATTACAAAAAGAACTTGAATGGTTCGGCAAAGAAGCTGTGCAATTTGTTTCAACCCAAGAAACGCTATGGAAACAAGCCGCATAATGGAGAGAATCATATGAATTTTTTTAATCCGACATTATGGGCCATCCCAACACCGTCCGAAGCGGATTTTGCAAATCTTAACCAAAAAGAAACCGCTTTATATGAGCGTATGCAGCAGATTAGCCAACAACATCACAATGTGAAATTCGCTAGCAGTTTAGCGGTGGAAGATATGCTGATTACCGATGTGATCGCCAAAAGCCAAGCAGACATAACCGTGTTTACTTTGGAAACCGGGCGTTTAAATCCGGAAACATTAGCCTTGGTCGATAAGGTCAAAGAAACTTATCCGGCTTTAGATTTCCAACGTTATTATCCCGATACACAAAAAGCGGCGGAATATGATCAACAAAAAGGTAAATTTGCCTTTTATGAAAGCGTGGAATTACGCCGAGAATGTTGTTTTATCCGTAAAATCGAACCACTTAATCGAGCCTTACAAGATGCGGATGCGTGGCTAACCGGACAGCGCCGAGAACAATCAGTGACTCGTACCGAACTTGCTTTACACGAACAAGATACGAGCCGAGGTATCGATAAATATAATCCGATTTTCGATTGGTCTGAATTAGAAGTTTGGGCGTATATCTTAAAACATCAAATTCCATATAACGAACTGTATAAACAAGGTTTCCCGAGTATTGGTTGCGAGCCTTGTACCCGTCCGGTCAAAGCCGGAGAAGATATCCGAGCCGGTCGTTGGTGGTGGGAAAACAAAGACAGTAAAGAGTGTGGATTACATAAATAAAAGGATCTGAAAATATGACAACACAAAATAATATTGAAAACGGACATTTAGATTGGCTTGAGGCGGAATCAATTTACATCATTCGTGAAGTGGTGGCGGAATGTAGCAATCCGGCATTACTATTTTCCGGTGGTAAAGACTCAGTCGTATTACTCGCTTTAGCTCGTAAAGCCTTTCAGTTGGAAGGTAGAGAACTTGTTTTACCCTTCCCATTAGTGCATATCGATACGGGACATAATTATCCTGAAGTGATTCAATTCCGTGACGAACAAGTGAAAAAATTAAATGCAAAATTAGTCGTCGGTCACGTCGAAGATTCAATAGCTAAAGGTACGGTGGTGCTACGCAAAGAAACCGATTCTCGTAATGCGGCACAAGCGGTCACTTTATTAGAAACGATTGAAGCCAACGGTTTTGATGCCTTAATGGGTGGTGCAAGACGAGATGAAGAAAAAGCTCGTGCCAAAGAACGCATTTTCTCGTTCCGTGATGAATTTGGTCAATGGGATCCCAAAGCACAACGCCCGGAATTATGGTCGCTTTATAATGCTAAATTACATAAAGGCGAAAATATGCGTGTATTCCCGATTTCTAACTGGACGGAACTCGATATTTGGCAATATATCGAACGTGAAAAACTCGAGTTACCGCCGATTTATTATGCACATGAGCGTGAAGTAGTAGAACGCAACGGCTTACTCGTGCCGGTTACTCCTCTCACACCAAAGCAAGCGAATGAGGAAAGCAAGCTGGTTTCGGTACGTTTCCGTACCGTAGGTGATATTAGCTGTACTTGCCCAGTTGCTAGCACCGCTGCGACACCGGCAGATATTATCAAAGAAACCGCAGTCGCCGAAATTTCAGAACGCTCCGCCACTCGTATGGACGACCGAGCTAGCGAAGCAGCAATGGAACAACGTAAAAAACAAGGTTACTTCTAAATTCTACTCAACAAGCTAATTTGCCCCAACGGGGGAACACAAGATGTAACCTAGTGTGGCTTTGCCGTGCTAGGAATAAAAGGATAATAAATTATGAGCAATTTAAACCAATATGCCCCACTTCGTTTCATCACCGCCGGTAGCGTAGATGACGGTAAAAGTACCTTAATCGGGCGTTTACTTTACGATAGCAAAGCGTTATTAAGCGATCAGTTATTAAGTTTAAATAAATCTAAAAATGCCGGTGAAGTGATTGATTTTTCGATTCTGACAGACGGCTTAGAAGCAGAACGTGAGCAAGGTATCACAATTGATGTGGCATACCGTTATTTCTCCACCGCCAAACGCAAATTTATCATTGCCGACACTCCGGGACACGAACAATATACGCGTAATATGGTGACCGGTGCTTCAACTGCTAATGCTGCTGTGGTGTTGATTGATGCTTCGCAATTAGATTTTAGCCAAGCAGAGTTGGAGTTGTTGCCACAAACCAAACGTCATTCGGCAATCCTAAAACATTTACGGACACCACATGTTATTGTATCGGTAAATAAAATGGATTTATTGGATTTTGATGTTGCAAAATTTGAAGCAATTACCACCGCTTACCGCAAGTTAGCCGATCAGCTTGGCATTCAACAGGTGCAATTTGTACCGGTTTCTGCGTTGCAAGGCGACAATATCGTTCATAAAAGCGAACGCACACCTTGGTATGACGGAGAGCCGTTACTCACCATTTTAGAAAACTTACCGAGCAACGAGAATTTATCGGAACGCACAGCAGATTTTCATTTTCCGGTGCAACTAGTCAGCCGTTTAGATCAAGATAAAGCGGATGATTTCCGGGGTTATCAAGGCAGAATTGAGGCAGGTTCGGTGAGTGTTGGCGATACGATTCGAATTGAACCGAATGGCTACACCTCGACCGTATCGGAAATTATTAGCCCGAATGGTATCGTGCAAAGTGCGGTTGCTGGTGAGCAAGTCACGATTCGTTTAGCGGATGATATTGATATTTCTCGTGGCGATACTTTTGTGGCACAACATTCACCGATTACCGCAACAAAACGCTTAATCGCTACGGTATGCTGGTTTGATCAACGAGCGTTAAATCCAGCTCGTAAATATGTGCTAAAACACACTACACAAACTGTGTTTGCCAAAGTGACCGCTGTTGATCACGTATTGGATGTAAAAACCTTGAGTAATTCAGCGGAAGCGGACAGTTTAAAATTAAATGATATCGGCGAGTTACAACTCAGCTTACAAAAGCCGATTACCGCTACCACTTATGCACAAAATGTTGCGACGGGCTCATTTATTTTAATTGATGAAGCAACCTATCACACAGTTGCTGCAGGGATGATTCTCGCGACTGAATAAAGATTCACCTTAAGCACAAGCGGTCTAAATTTGCTAAAAGTTTGCAAATTTAGACCGCTTTTTTATGCTTATAAACGACATAAACACATAGCAAAATCTTTATTAATATTCCTAAAATGAATAAGAATCTCAAGTTTTATCTTAGCTAACCATAAATTCTCTTATAAATGCTAATCTAACCGCTCATTTAACATTTTATATTCCATTCAGCTCTAAACTATTCCCTGTTAGTATTTTTAAGAATAATAAAATCCCTCTATAAATACACTATTGAAATATTTTTTAAACGTGGGGATTTTATATGAGCGTTGAAAATAAAGGGGAATTACCTTTATCTACTGAAACTGTCCAAGTTTTAGCAAATTTAAATCATTTACAACTGGCGTGGCTATCTGGTTATGCCTGGGCAAAAGCTCAAGGTGTAAAGAGTATTGGTGAACATTTTGCAAAAAACACTTCTGATTCGACCGCTTTAGTGGCAACAGAACCACTGAAAGTGGCTGTCCTTTCCGCTTCACAAACCGGCAATGCTAAATCAGTTGCCGATAAATTAACGGAGCGTTTAACAGCTATCGGAGTAAATGTCACACGTACATCTCTAAAAGATTATAAAGCCAAAAATATTGCCGATGAAAAACTCGTATTATTGGTAACATCTACACAAGGCGAAGGCGAAGCACCGGAAGAAGGTGTGCTGTTATTAAAGCTAATCAATGGTAAAAAAGCACCGAAATTAGACCGCTTGCAATTTGCCGTATTAGGCTTAGGCGATTCTTCTTATCCAAATTTCTGCCAAGCCGGCAAAGATTTTGATCGTCGTTTTGAGGAGTTAGGTGGTTCTCGTTTATTTGATCGCGTTGATGCCGATTTAGATTTCCAAGCAACTGCGGATCAGTGGATCAATGAGATTGTCGACATCATTAAAGCTAAAAATAACGAAGGTGTAACGGCGAATTTAGCATCAACAACATCTCAAAGCTCCGTAGCAACGAACCAATCAAAATACAATAAAGAGAACCCTTTTCCTGCAACCTTAATAACTAATCAACGTATCACGGCTAAGGATGCAGAAAAAGATGTACGTCATTTAGAGTTTGATTTAAGCGGATCCGATTTGAGCTACCAATCTGGCGATGTACTGGGTGTTTATTTTGAAAACGATCCTGCATTGGTAAATGAAATCCTGACTGCTATCGGTTTAACTGGAGAAGAACAAGTAACTCTGCAAGATCAAACGCTACCGTTATCTACTGCTTTACAAACGCAATTTGAATTAACTCAAAACACAGTGGCTTTCGTTAGAAACTATGCAGCACTCGCCAATCACTCAGAATTAGACGCGATTGTAGCGAACAGTGAGCAATTACAAAATTTTGTACAAAATACACCGCTTGTCGATGTACTTAATCGCTATCCGGCAACACTCTCTGCTGAGCAATTTATTGCTTTATTGCGTCCGATTACCCCTCGCCTATATTCGATTTCTTCCGCACAAGCTGAAGTTAGCGAAGAAGTACATCTTAGTGTTGGGGTTGTTCGCTATGAACATAATGGCAAAGCACGTGCCGGCGGTGCATCAAGTTATTTAGCCGATCGTGTGGAAGAAGACGGACAAGTGCGAATTTTTATTAAACATAACGACAATTTCAAATTACCACAAGATTCTTCCAAACCGATCATTATGATCGGTTCCGGTACTGGTATCGCACCATTCAGATCCTTTGTACAACAACGTGCTGCTGATGAAGCTGAAGGTAAAAACTGGCTGATTTTTGGTAATCAACATTTTGCTTCCGATTTCCTCTATCAAACCGAATGGCAACAATTTGCTAAAGACGGTTTCCTACATAAATATAGCTTTGCATGGTCACGTGATCAGGAGCAAAAAATTTATGTACAAGACAAAATCCGTGAAGAAGCCAAAACGCTATGGCAATGGCTACAACAAGGGGCTTATATTTATGTGTGCGGCGATGCAAGCCGTATGGCGAAAGATGTTAATCAAGCCTTATTAGATGTAATTGCCCAACAAGGTAATCTGAATGCGGATGAGGCAGAAGAATATTTAGATAATTTACGTGAAGAAAAACGTTATCAACGTGATGTTTATTAAAAAACAGTGGAATTTAGGAGTGAGAAAATGAGTGATAAAAAAACCAAAGGCTTAGAGTGGCAAGAGAAACCGTTGTCTGACAACGAACGTTTAAAAACAGAGAGTAATTTCTTACGTGGTACGATTTTAGATGATTTAAAAGACGGTTTAACCGGTGGCTTTAAAGGCGATAATTTCCAATTAATTCGCTTCCACGGAATGTATGAACAAGACGACCGTGATATTCGTGCCGAACGTTTAGAAGAAAAACTTGAGCCGTTAAAATTTATGCTACTACGCTGCCGCTTACCTGGCGGTATTATCAAACCTTATCAATGGATTGAAATTGATAAATTTGCCCGTGAACATACTCGTTATCAGTCGATTCGTTTAACCAATCGCCAAACATTCCAATATCACGGTGTACCCAAAGGCAAATTACAACCGATGCACCGTTTGTTACATAGTATCGGTTTAGATTCTATTGCGACTGCAGCTGATATGAATCGTAATGTACTTTGTACTTCAAATCCGATTGAAAGCGAATTACACCAACAAGCGTATGAGTTTGCGAAAAAAATCTCTGAACATCTCCTACCTCGTTCTCGTGGCTACTTAGATGTTTGGGTCGATGGCAAAAAAGTCGAAAGTTCGGACGATTTACTCAAAATTGAAGAAGAGCCGATTCTCGGTAAAACCTTCCTACCGCGTAAATTCAAAACCGCGGTTGCTATTCCACCGCTTAACGATGTGGATGTATATGCCAACGATTTAAACTTTATTGCGATTCAAGATGAAAACGGACAACTATGTGGCTTTAACGTATTAGTCGGTGGCGGATTATCCTTCGAACACGGTAATACCAAAACTTATCCAAATGTGGCCTATTCACTCGGCTTCGTACCATTGGAACACACGCTTGCTGCAGCCGAAGGCGTAGTCAAAACTCAACGTGATTTCGGTAACCGTTCCGACCGTAAAAATGCTCGTGTACGTTATACCGTACAAAATATGACGCTTGACGGCTTTAGAGCGGAAGTAGAGCGTTGTATGAATATCAAATTCGAACCGACACGCCCGTATGAGTTTACAGAACGAGGCGATCGTATTGGCTGGGTAAAAGGTATCGACAATAACTGGCACTTAACCTTATTTATCGAAAGTGGGCGTATTACCGATAAACCAGAAAAACCTTTAATGACAGGTGTTCTGGAACTCGCTAAAGTACACAAAGGTGATTTTCGTATCACAGCTAATCAAAATCTGATTGTGGCTAATGTGGCGGAACAAGATAAAGCACAAATTGAGGCGATAGCTCGTCAATACGGATTAATCCAAGAAATCTCAAAATTGCGTGAGAATGCGATGTCTTGCGTATCCTTACCAACTTGCCCATTAGCCATGGCAGAAGCG
This sequence comes from Actinobacillus genomosp. 2, assembly GCF_029773605.1. GTDB lineage: Bacteria > Pseudomonadota > Gammaproteobacteria > Enterobacterales > Pasteurellaceae > Actinobacillus. The sequence continues at coordinate 1,825,518 of NZ_CP103807.1, read as the reverse complement.
GAACGCGTATTACCGGATTTTATTACTGAACTCGATAAAGTTCTGAGTAAACACCACGTTTCCGATGAAAGTATTATTACCCGTATCACCGGCTGCCCAAATGGCTGTGGGCGAGCAATGCTAGCGGAAATCGGCTTAGTTGGTAAAGCAATTGGACGTTATAACCTGCATATCGGGGGTGATCGTGCCGGTTTACGTATTCCTCGCTTATATAAAGAAAATATTACTTTACCGGAAATCGTAAATGAAATTGACCAATTAGTTGCACGCTGGGCAACTGAACGTCAAGCGAATGAGGCTTTCGGTGACTTTGTTATTCGTACTAATATCATTGCTCCGGTTGTCAATGCTCATATTGATTTCTGGGATGCCACAAAAATTATTCCAACAAAACAACAATAATCTAAAACTCGTGGCATAACACGCCACCTTGCGGTCAATCTGTAAAGTAGGGCAGATTGACCGCTTTTTTATTCTTAACGTTTATTCTAATATCCAATCGATTTTCACAGCCGACAACCAACGATTTATAAGCACAATTATAGTGAATAACTAACGGCTACAATCCATCAATATCTATAATCTCCGAATACAATTTAAAATGATTTAATTGCTGTAAGTAATAATAATTACCAAATTGATCATTATATTTTCGATGTAAAGACAACCAAGTATGCCGAAACAGCATATTTAAAATATCTTGATCTCCTAAATACCCACCTTGGCGATTATATTATTCAATGGCTTCCAACACTTTTATTGTAAATCTGGAATTTCTCGCCATTTTTATTATTTAACAACACGCAGAACTAAAGAAAATAAGGATAGTAGTCTAATATCGAAATGCTTAAAAGTAACGGTTACTCAAAATATAGTCTTCAACAACACATGGAATCATTTTCCCAAAACACGCGGTCAAATTTCCTTTATTTGTTGCAAATCCAATAAAAAATCATACACATATGTATAAAACAGTTCGGGCTAAATCGAGGAATAAATAAATGAGAGAATAAAGAAAAAAGCAGAAAGAAATGAATCAATAAAAGGAATAAAACAATGAAAAAATAAAGTGTCGAAAAAGCAAAAACCCCAGAGCTATCACTAACTCTAGGGTTCTCTCTTCGCTTTCGCGCTAAATTCAATCTGGCGATGCCCTACTCTCACATGGGGAACCCCCACACTACCATCGGCGTTACTGCGTTTTACTTCTGAGTTCGGAATGGAATCAGGTAGAGCCACAGCACTCTGGTCGCCAGAATATTCTGTTGATGACCTTTATCTTCTTTATTTGTCTTTCTCTTCGTTCTTTATCTGCTTTTTATTCGCACTTTAAATTCGAAACAAGCTGTTTACTGATTTTTTCATCTTCTTTAGTTTTTAGTCTTTTCTAGCTTTTCACTTCGCTCTACGCCCAAAAACACTTGAGCGTTGTATAGTTAAGCCTCTCGGGCAATTAGTATGTGTTAGCTCAACGTATCACTACGCTTACACACCACACCTATCTACGTCGTAGTCTCCAACAACCCTTACAGTCTTATAGACTGGGAGAACTCATCTTAAGGCAAGTTTCGTGCTTAGATGCTTTCAGCACTTATCTCTTCCGCATGTAGCTACCCAGCAGTGCCTCTGGCGAGACAACTGGAACACCAGTGATGCGTCCACTCCGGTCCTCTCGTACTAGGAGCAGCCCCCTCTCAATTCTCCAACGCCCACGGCAGATAGGGACCGAACTGTCTCACGACGTTCTAAACCCAGCTCGCGTACCACTTTAAATGGCGAACAGCCATACCCTTGGGACCTACTTCAGCCCCAGGATGTGATGAGCCGACATCGAGGTGCCAAACACCGCCGTCGATATGAACTCTTGGGCGGTATCAGCCTGTTATCCCCGGAGTACCTTTTATCCGTTGAGCGATGGCCCTTCCATTCAGAACCACCGGATCACTATGACCTGCTTTCGCACCTGCTCGACTTGTCTGTCTCGCAGTTAAGCTTGCTTATACCATTGCACTAACCTCACGATGTCCGACCGTGATTAGCAAACCTTCGTGCTCCTCCGTTACTCTTTGGGAGGAGACCGCCCCAGTCAAACTACCCACCAGACACTGTCCGAGACCGCGTTCCGCAATCTTCGTTAGAACATCAAACGTTAAAGGGTGGTATTTCAAGGACGCCTCCACAATCACTGGCGTGACTGCTTCAAAGGCTCCCACCTATCCTACACATCAAAATTCAATGTTCAGTGTCAAGCTATAGTAAAGGTTCACGGGGTCTTTCCGTCTAGCCGCGGGTACACCGCATCTTCACGGCGATTTCAATTTCACTGAGTCTCGGGTGGAGACAGCCTGGCCATCATTATGCCATTCGTGCAGGTCGGAACTTACCCGACAAGGAATTTCGCTACCTTAGGACCGTTATAGTTACGGCCGCCGTTTACTGGGGCTTCGATCAGGAGCTTCTCTTTCGATAACACCATCAATTAACCTTCCAGCACCGGGCAGGCATCACACCCTATACGTCCACTTTCGTGTTTGCAGAGTGCTGTGTTTTTAATAAACAGTTGCAGCCAGCTGGTATCTTCGACCGGTTCAACCTTCAGCGGTAAACGCTTACAATCTACGCCGGCGCACCTTCTCCCGAAGTTACGGTGCTATTTTGCCTAGTTCCTTCACCCGAGTTCTCTCAAGCGCCTGAGTATTCTCTACCTGACCACCTGTGTCGGTTTATAGTACGGTTTAGTATAACCTGAAGCTTAGTGGCTTTTCCTGGAAGCGTGGTATCGGTAACTTCATCTCCGTAGAGACTCGTCATCACTTCTCGGTGTTAACAGAATTCCGGATTTGCCTAAAATTCCCACCTACCGGCTTAAACAGACATCCAACAGTCTGATTACCTAACCTTCTCCGTCCCCACATCGCAATTATACCAAGTACGGGAATATTAACCCGTTTCCCATCGACTACGCTTTTCAGCCTCGCCTTAGGGGCCGACTCACCCTGCCCCGATTAACGTTGGACA